>CALWTR010000045.1 GCA_944384525.1 uncultured Clostridia bacterium | reverse complement strand
GGTATCGGTCGCTGCCGTACCGAGCACATGTTGTTTGGAGGCGACAGAATGTCGGCCATCCGTGAGATGATGTGCTCCGACACTACCGAGGGGAGAGAGGCTGCTCTCAACAAGCTCCTTCCGATGCAGCAGGGCGACTTTGAGAAGCTCTACGAGGCTCTCGAGGGCAACCCGGTCACCATCAGATTCCTCGATCCCCCGCTCCATGAGTTCGTTCCTACCGAGGAGGCTGACATCGCAGCTCTCGCAAAGACCCAGGGCAAGACAGTAGAGCAGATAAAGAATATAATCGCCTCTCTCCACGAGTTCAACCCGATGATGGGACACAGAGGTTGCCGTCTCGACGTTACCTATCCCGAGATCGCAAAGATGCAGACCAGAGCTATAATCCGTGCGGCTATCAACGTCAACAAGGCGCACGCCGGCTGGAACATAGTTCCCGAGATAATGATCCCGCTCGTAGGCGAGCTCAAAGAGCTCAAGTTCGTAAAGGACATCGTAGTCGCAGTTGCCGATGAAGAGATCAAAGCAGCAGGTGTAGATCTCAGATATGAAGTCGGTACCATGATAGAGATCCCGCGCGCATGCTTAACCGCAGACGAGATCGCAAAAGAGGCAGAGTTCTTCTGCTTCGGCACCAACGACCTCACTCAGATGACCTTCGGCTTCAGCCGTGACGATGCAGGAAAGTTCCTTGACGCATATTACAACGCAAAGATCTATGAAAACGATCCGTTTGCAAAGATCGACCGCAACGGCGTCGGAAAGCTCATGGAGATGGCTGTTTCTCTCGGAAAGAGTGTAAGACCCAATATGCACTTCGGTATCTGCGGAGAGCACGGCGGAGATCCCTCATCCGTTGAGTTCTGCCACGATATCGGCCTGACTTATGTATCCTGCTCGCCGTTCCGCGTTCCGATCGCTCGTCTCGCCGCTGCTCAGGCGAATATCAAGAACCCCCGCAAGTGATCTTTGGATCGGCACAGTATAAAATGAACAACAAAAGGCTTGCCCGCTCGGGTAAGCCTTTTTCTTATTCTAAAGAGCATCGCATTATGCAAACCGCCGTAGAATGACTTTTTGATAGATTTTTATTGAATTATTTTGTCGAAAATAGTATAATAGATATATTGATTTTATATTGTATCCGTATCGCCGCAGGTGATTTCTCAAAACTTGCGGATATTCAATACATAGATTTTTTTCCGCATGCCATGCGGTTATATAAAAGCCATGTATTTGTGACTTGCAGACCATAATTTCCGCTCGGTTCGGAATAATAAATACAATAACGGATCATTATGAAGATAACTTTCGGAACATACAGGAGATTTTTATGGGTAAATGGGCCAATGAATCTGAAGCGCGCGAGGAAATCAAGACGCTTATATCTGAATACTACCGGGACTTTAAAATAAACGACAAACCGTTTAAAAAAGGCGATCGTATAAATTACTCGTCAAGAGTTTTCGACGAAAAAGAAATGTGCGCGCTGGCTGACGCCGCTCTGGATTTCTGGCTGACGACCGGACGTTTTGCATCTCAGTTCGAAGAGGAGTTTGCAAAGTGGATAGGCGTAAAATTTGCTCATCTGGTCAACAGCGGTTCCTCCGCCAATCTTCTGGCCTTTTCCGTACTGACCGCGCCGGAGCTCGGCGACAGGCAGATCAAAAGAGGCGACGAGATAATCACGGTCGCCTGTGGGTTTCCGACCACGGTGACACCGGCAATGCAGTACGGCGCCGTGCCGGTATTTCTGGACATGACGGTGCCTCAGTACAATATAGACGTATCGCAGCTTGAAGACGCGCTCTCGGACAAGACAAAGGCCGTCATGATCGCTCATACACTCGGCAACCCGTTTGATCTTTCCGCAGTCAGATCTTTCTGCGATAAGCATAAACTGTGGCTAGTCGAGGACAACTGCGACGCGCTCGGAACAAAATATACGATAAACGGCGAGACCAGATTCACCGGCACATGGGGCGATATAGGCACATCGAGCTTCTATCCGCCGCACCACATGACCATGGGCGAGGGCGGATGCGTATATACGAACGATCCCCTTCTCCACCGTCTTATGCTTTCCTACCGGGACTGGGGACGCGACTGCATCTGCCCTTCCGGCCACGACAATTTCTGCAAACACCGCTTTGATGGCCAGTACGGAGAGCTCCCTCAAGGATACGATCACAAATACGTTTACAGCCACTTCGGATATAATTTAAAGGTCACGGATATGCAGGCGGCGATCGGATGTGAGCAGCTTAAAAAACTGCCCGGCTTCATCGAGCGGCGACGCCATAACTGGGAGAGGCTCCGCAGTGCACTGAAGGCGGCGGAAGATAAAATAATACTGCCTGAGCCGGCGGAAAACAGCGTTCCCTCCTGGTTCGGCTTTATGATCTCCATAAGACCAGAAAGCGGGATCGACCGCAATAGCGTCACACGATTTATAGAGAAACACAATATACAGACCCGTCTGCTCTTCAGCGGCAATCTCATCCGCCACCCCTGCTTTGATCAGATAAGAGGGACAAATGCCTACCGTGTGATAGGCGATCTGAAAAATACCGATTTTATCATGAACAACTCGTTCTGGGTAGGAGTTTACCCCGGAATGACAGACGAGATAATAGATCATATCGCCGAAGTAACGCTCGAGGCGCTGAATAGATAACGGAGCACTGCAATTATCATATCCGCAACCATTCGACAGTCTTCGGCCGGCGGAACTATCCCCGGCATCACGCGATCTCCGGCATTCAGATAATTGCCGTAGCAATGACCATAACTTAATTGCCATATAAAAATACGCGAACCTTAAAGGTACGCGTATTTTTTATATTATTGTCCGCCTGTCTGACCGTGGTCAAGTTTGCGGATCAGCTTAGTGCACGGAAGGATCAGAAATCCCGCTGCAAAATTTCCTGCGGCATGTATGAGATCCCACGGAAATCCGAGCGCTATCCAGGACAGCATTCCCTTGAAGTCAAGGCCGAATATAATTGCCTGCGCCGGCGCGTACAAAGTTCCGAAAAGGAGTCCGTGAAGAGCGCAGACAATAGGATAAACAATGACTGCCGCTTTGTCATTTATATTGGCAGGTATCAGCATCGACGCCGCCCACAGCACCGTCCAGATATAAAGATAGGGTATCCACCAAAGATCAAATCCGTAATAAAGCCCGAGCATAAAAACGTATACGTATATCGGTATGAGAGCTTTTACACGGTATACAACAGTATATGTGACCGTCAGCATTCCGACGAGATGTATATTCGGTGCCCATTCAAGGAGCAGCTTTGAGACGAGCATAAGCGTGCCGAGCATCGCAAACACTGTCATATCTTTCGTGGATATCCTTCCCCGCGTCTTCATGCTCCGGTAGCCTTAAATGTGTATCGTGCGCCCTCCTGTATCTCAAGCTCACTGGCGCCGACAGATGCATAATTGTCTCCGTCCCACAGCGCCCAGTATTTGCCGTCTGTATCGTAATCGAGAGTCTCACCGCATACCGTCTTGACATAAAGGCCGTACGGTCCGTCATCGCCCGCGATCAGTCCGTGCTCAAGAAGCGCATCGGCAAGCGTTGTCTTGTCCGTCTTGATTATATACGCGGTCGTCTTCTCACTTCCCTCGCATACAAATGTGAAGCTCACCGCCCCATCGCCGAGAAGATAAGGGTCAGATACATCCCCGGTGGGCTTATCGTTTCCGCACGAATTGAACGACAGCGCCAATGCCGTAATAAGCGCAAGCGTCATAAGTGCGGAGACTGTTTTTCCGAAAATATTGGTCTTTTTCATTTTTCATGTCTCCTTTTTTTGATATCGCGGCCGTATCCTCCGCGCCTTTCGGCACGGCACTCGCGCAAACGGAGGATCGCACGGCAAGTCTTCCGGCTTGAGGATAAAGTGCGCTCCGCCTTCTCACGGTGTTTCCCGCAATGACTTTTATCGGCTACGGCAATGCCGACGGGCGCAGGTGTGTTCCTCTCACGGCGACGGGCTCGTCCGGGATCTTCACCCGGTTCCTTATTAAATCCCGACCTTGATCGGGATACCGCTCCGGACCGCCATTATATGATACCACAATCACGTTTTCATTTCAACATAAAAATAGTTTTTTCGGCTTAAAATCCAGGGATTTCAGCCACTCAGGCAAAAAAACACCGCCCTTTCAAAGGGCGGTGTTTTTCGATGATGTGTATCAGAGCAGTTCTATTCCCTTTTTTCTAAGCTCCGCAACATCGTGCTCGTTCCAAACGGATGACTGTACCTCTCCGATATGCGCCTTCCTGAGGAAAAACATGCATATTCTCGACTGACCTATTCCGCCGCCGACAGTATAAGGCAATTCTCCTTTCATAAGCGCGGACTGGAAAGGAAGAGTGACGCGCTCTGGGCAACCGCACATATCAAGCTGTCTCAGCAAAGCCGCCTCATCAACTCTTATACCCATAGATGAAAGCTCGAGAGCTATATCTAGAACGGGATAATAAACGATTATATCGCCGTTCAGCGTCCAGTCGTCATAGTCCGGCGCACGGCCGTCATGCTTTTTTCCGGAGCGGAGAGGACCGCCTATACCGGATACAAAGACCGCTCCCTTCTCCCTGGCTATTCTGTATTCTCTCTCCCTGGGAGTGAGCGACGGATACATATCCTCGAGCTCCTGTGACGATATGTAGAATATCTCGTCAGGCAGAAGCAGGTCGGCAAAATCATAGTCCTCTGCTATGTATCTCTCAGTGTGACGAAGTGCGCGGTATACGCGGTGTACCATAAGTTTGAGAGTATCCATATTGCGCTCGTACTTGGATATGATCCTCTCCCAGTCCCACTGATCTACATACACAGAGTGTATATTGTCGGTATCTTCATCCCTGCGTATCGCGCTCATGTCTGTATACAGCCCCTCGCCGTGTTTAAAACCGTATTTACCGAGGGCATAGCGTTTCCATTTAGCAAGCGACTGAACTATCTGAGCCTCGCCGCTCTCCCCTTTTATATCGAAGGATACGGGACGCTCTACGCCGTTCAGCGTGTCGTTCAGACCGCTTTCGGCAGTTACGAAAAGAGGCGCGGAGACGCGCATCAGGTTCAGCTGTATCGCAAGATCTCTCTCGAAAAAGTCCTTTACCTTTTTGATCGCGTGCTGAGTCGCACGGATATCGAGATGCGAGCGGTAATCATCCGGAATTTTGATCAAACTCATAGGTTCCTCCGCATATCAGCAGGCAGACGAAAAAAGCCGTTTATGCACGCCGTCGTCAGCCACTGTGATTTGTTTTTGTTTTTTTATATTTACTTATATATCATTATTTTACCATAAACAAGCAAAAAAGGAAACACTTTTATAAAAAAAATAGGCGGCACAATAATTGAGCCGCCTGTCAAAGCATCAATAAACCATTAAAGTCCCTGCTCAGGGAGAGTTATATCGCTTGTGGTTATAACGTCCTCTGACTCAAATTCAACGATCCTGATCTCAGCCATTTCAAATTTTTCTTTCATTGCTTATTCTCCTCTGTTAGCGTATGCGTTTGCCGCCGCGTTATTATTATACTTATCTTTTTTCGGATCTTTTTCCCATTTTTCGATATGATATAAATAATTATAACATACTTTGACTGTTTATTCAACTGATGTTCATGTTTTTCGCGTTTTACTTATATAAAAATTATACAAGCTGTTTTTGGAGATCAGCAACAAAAAGAAATCCCGGCACATGATGTGCCGGGATCTGGTTTGCGGTCAAATTACTTGACCTCGACCTCTGCGCCTGCAGCCTTGAGCTGCTCTGCGATCTTGTCTGCCTCATCCTTTGCAACGCCCTCTTTAACGGTCTTGGGAGCGCCCTCGACAAGGTCCTTAGCGTCCTTAAGTCCGAGACCGGTGATCTCACGGACGACCTTTATAACGTTGAGCTTAGCTGCTCCGGCAGCCTTGAGGACAACGTCGAATTCGGTCTTCTCCTCAGCGGGAGCTGCTGCTGCGGCACCTGCAACGGGAGCGGCAGCTACGGGAGCTGCGGATACGCCGAACTCCTCCTCAAGTGCTTTTACGAGATCTGCGAGCTCAAGAATGGTGAGCCCTTTAACGAGTTCAAGGATCTGAGTGGTCTTTTCGTTAGCCATTTTAATATTACCTCCGATATTTTATCAATTATTTTTTGTAGCGGGATCAGGCTTCCGCAGTTTCTGCGGCTGCTCCGCCGTCCTTGTCTATCTTCGCCTGAAGAACATATGCGAGACTGTAAAGTCCGCCCATAAGGCTTCCCATCATGCGAGCGATGAGGACTTCCTTCGGCGGTATGGAAGAGAGCTCCTCGACACCCTTCTGATCGATGACTCCTCCGTCGATGAATCCGGCTCTTATTTCAAAGCTTTCGATATTATCGGCGTACTCCTTCATGATCTTTGCGGGAGCAATGGGATCATCCTTGCTTATAGCGATAGCCGTCATACCGGAAAGATACTGCTTCATATCTCCGTAGCCGGCCTCTTCGCAGGCTCTACCCGTAAGGGTATTCTTTATGACGCTGTACTCTATACCGGCCTTGCGGAGCGCGGCGCGGAGCTTAGTGTCGTCCTCAACGGTAATGCCCTCGTATTTAACAAGAACGCCTGATGCCGCGTTGCGCATTTTTTCAGCGAGCGCCCGAACGACTTCCTGTTTCTGCTCAAGGATCTTCTGACTAGGCATTTTTCCACCTCCTGTATTAATAAAAAAATCCTTCTCCGGAAAGCAGTGCGGCAAGCCGGGAAGGACATAAAGCATCTTTTATTAAAACAAAAAGAATACAATAATCGTCTCACCTCGGCAGGAAAGCATTTGCTTTTACCGGAACCTGCTGTCTTAGGATAACGAAGATATTATACTATCTTTTCTTTAGTTTGTCAATAGATTTTTAAAAAATATTTATTACAGCCCTGCGAGCTCCATCAAGCGTCCGACCTCTGCCACATCCCGGTTCATAGCCTCCGGATCAACGCTTCCGTCTGGTCTCATACATGTGCACTCGAGAGTCATGCTGCCTGAATAACCAACGCTGCGCAGGAACCTGAAAAACGAGATAAAATCTATATTTCCCTGTCCGATATGAAGAGTCCTGAGCGTTGAAAAATCACCGGCAGTTCCGCCGAAATCGTTGCAATGAATATGGCTTATGATCCCATCTTCCCAAAAATGGCGGTATTCATCAGAGCAGATCTTTCCCATCTCACCGTGGAAAGCCGCCATTTTAGTATCAAACGTAAATTTGAGATCCGGAAAATAGCTATGTAACTCAGCCATTCTGGAAAGCGGTGTCTCCGCGGCGCATACTACATTTTCCACCGTCAGAAGAAGTCCTGCACTCTCTGCCGCATCGATGAAGTACGGAAGAGCGCTGAGGTGATTGCCGAAATTTCTGTCGGACGCGGGTCCGTTCCAGAGATGAAGAACTATTTTTTCCGCGCCGAGCGCAGATGCGTATTTGCAGTTCTTTCCGAACAGCTCCACAGCCTCCGGGATATTGTCTTTTGAGAGGCTTACAAGCTCGCCTATGTTTTTATCTGCATGCAGTACCGGGTACTCAAATCCGGGCATAAGAAAATCCCGTATATAATCCCCGGTGCTGTCGCCCCAGGAATTGTACACCATAAACTCAAATCGCCTGCCACAGAGGCTAGGTGCCGAGTTTATGAACATCATTCTGTTGCGGTCGTTGACACGGCCAATAAAAGCGCCTGTCGATATTATGACATCCCGATTCATATAGCCACTCCGTGAGACAAAAGTATTTTTCCCTGCTCTATGCAGATGACTCCGAAACTGCCGCGCCCCGAGGCGGGTCTCGACAGAGAGCCGGGATTAAACAGCCAAAACGGCTTTTCATAGTCTGAGATATATTCGCACAGCGGCTCGTGCGTATGCCCGAACAGCACTGCGTCCGCACTAGTCCTGCGAGCCGCGGATATCAGCTGTCCCAGCCCGTATTTAACGTTATACAGATGACCGTGACAAATGAGTATTTTTACACCGCACAGCGATACCAGCTCCTCATCCCGTCTGTCCATACCGAGAGGAGAATATTGACTGTCGCAGTTGCCGCGCACCGCAAACCACGTCCTGCCCCTGTCGGAGCATGCGATCTCTTCCGCCTCATTTAGCCCGTCACCCAGGAAAAATACCGCATCCGCATCACGCGATATATCAAGCACTCTCAGCATACCGTCGCTTTTTCCGTGCGTATCAGAAAAAATTATCCCTTTCAAAGTTATACCTCCGCATATTGAAAATACATCTGCTGTGCCAGAAACAAAAAAGCCGTTTTTCATATAATGGAGTATGAACACTTAACGGAGGATTACGCTATGAAATTCGACAGCTCCAAAATACACGAAATGCTCGGAAAGAGCGATGAGGAAATGTGGCGCGAAATACGCATGATCGGCAGTGCACGCGGTGTTACTCTGCCGGAGATGCCGCCGTCAACAGGAGAAATGCAAAAGATCCGCCATGCGCTCGGCGGCGCCGAAAAAATGAACCTTTCTCAGGCTCTGTCGCTCATTAACAACTATCGCAAAAGCGGCGGCAAATAATTTTTTTGAGGAAATTTTGATATGGCAATAGAAATCCCGGATAACATTCTGGATATTGTAAATAATATTTTACAAAATCCGGCACTACTCAATGAAATACTAAAGCTTGTAAACAGTGGAGGAGCGAAGCCCGAAGCTACTGCAATACGAACCTCTGCGGCAGTAAATTCTGCGATCGATCCTTCCGTGATCGGAGCGTCTGCCCAGCCTGAACGACCGCACGAGGAGCATGAGGCAGATGCAACAGAGCAGCCAGCGTCCGCACCAGTACTGCGGCAAACGGCCGAAAACGGCAGTGCGAACAGGAGAAAGCTGCTCTGTGCAATGAAACCGTATGTATCTAAGGAAAGGCAGAAGGCGCTGGATTCCCTTATGGCCGCAAGCGATATACTTGAAGTCATGAAAAGCGCCCAAAAGGTGTAGGCCATGTATGTGAAAAAATATAATGAAGATCCGTCTCAGCCGTTTTCGGTACCGTCCAACTACGACGGAACGGCTCTCTTCGGGGGATTGACAGGAGAGAACATCACACAGGAGCCTGAGGCAGATCAGAAAACGAGCGATCCCGCTGTACACGAACACGAAGCTAGGCCGCAGATCAAACGCGAACCGTCGACATGCAAAATAAGCCCGTCGGCAGACGGTGCTGCAACACACCCCGGAGATACTGCGACTCAAACCTCCGCACGGCTCAACCCATGGGAGGAAGAAGAGATACATAACGACGCGCAGGAAGCATCTGCGAGACCCGGAATTTTTTCCTTGTTAGGCAACCTAAGCCCGCTCGGAAAGTTGATCGGCGGGAGCAGACTGCCGCAGATAAAACTCCCTGAGATAGGCGCCGAAGAACTTCTGCTCATCGGAGTAGCTCTGTATTTACTGCTTTCAAAAAACGGTGACCCGATAGCGGCACTCATAATTCTCGCTCTGCTTTTCATAGACTGAGCGCGGCGAGATCGGCAAAAACGCGGCAATGCCGCGTTTTTGTTTTTCAGAACAGTGAGAACTGATTGGTCTCACTGAGGTTATCCAGAACGTGATTCCTCCTCAGTATTTCTATGACTGCCTTTGATATACCGGTCTTCTGCCTCAGCTCTTCGACCGAGAATATCTCTCCCTCGTCCCTGACCTCCGTTATTTTCTGCGCGGCGGCGTCTCCGAGTCCGCCGAGAGAGTTGAACGGCATTCTTATATAACCGTCTTCCGGTAAAAATGCAGAAGAGTCCGATCTGTACAGATCCACGCCCTTGAATTTTATTCCGCGTGCGAGGCATTCGCGCACAAGATACAGGGTCGTAAGCATATCCGCCTCTTTTTGCGTTGCCTCGTTCCCTTTTCCCTCTATATCACGTATAGTTGCATTTACATTTCTGAGCCCGCCGCCGACTATCTCGGCGTCGAAACCACCTGGGGCGACAGTCAAAAACGCCGCATAAAACTCAAGAGGATAATAAATTTTATACCACCCGAGCCGTATCGCCGACATGACATACGCAGCTGCATGAGCTTTCGGAAACATGTATTTTATCTTCTTGCATGAACCAATATACCACTCGGGAACGTCATGTGCGAGCATCTCCTTTTCGTATTCCGGCTTAAGACCTCTTCCCTTTCTGACGTCCTCCATTATCTTGAACGCCATGGAATTGTCAAGCCCGTGCCGGATCAGATACAGCATTATACCGTCTCGCGTACCAACGACCTCGGATATATCGCAAATGCCCGCCTTTATAAGATCCTGCGCGTTGCCGAGCCAGACGTTAGTCCCGTGGGTGAGGCCTGATATCTGGAGCAGGTCGGCAAAGTTTTTCGGCTTTGCGTCAAGCAGGACCTGCTGTATGAAATGAGTGCCCATTTCCGGGAGCCCGTATGTCCCCAGCTTGCATCCACCTATATCGTCCGGAGTTATGCCGAGCGGCTTTGTGCTGAGGAACAGCTCGTATACGCTCTTGTCGTTCATTTTGACGTCCATGACCGAGGTATTGGTATAGCGCTCAAGCACCTTGTATTTAGTCGGGATATCATGACCGAGCTCATCCAGCTTCAGTATCGTATCGTGCAGATATGAGAACTGAAAGTGAGTTGTGATTATAGAGGACATCGGATCGTCCGCAGGATGCTGTACCGGGGTAAAATCATATATGCTCCTGTCTTTAGGTACGACGATTATCCCGCCCGGATGCTGGCCGGTCGTCCGTTTTATTCCAACGCATCGGGATGCGAGATGCGATATCTCCGCCTTTGGGAGAGAGATCTCCCTCTCCTCAAGATACTTGTTGACATATCCCCATGCAGTCTTGTCTGCGAGAGTACCGATAGTCCCCGCCCGAAAGACGTGTCCCTCTCCAAAGAGATCCTCAGTATATTTATGTACCTTACCCTGAACATCGCCGGAAAAGTTCAGGTCTATATCCGGTGATTTATCGCCGTAGAAACCGAGGAACGTCTCAAAAGGTATATCATGCCCGTCCTGAAGCATTGCAGTTCCGCATATCGGGCAGGACTTGTCCGGAAGATCGAATCCGGAACCGACTGAGCCGTCCGTTATGAATTCGCTGTAACGGCACTTGGGACAGCGGTAATGGGGAGGCAGAGGGTTGACCTCCGATATGCCAGACATTGTCGCTACGAAAGAGGATCCTACGGAGCCTCTTGAGCCGACAAGATATCCCAGGCTCTCGGAATAGGCGACCAGCTTCTGTGCTATCATATACAGCACTGCGAAACCGTTTTTGATTATTGATGACAGTTCCTTGTCGAGACGCTTTTCCACTATTTCCGGGAGCTTGTCTCCGTAGAATTCATGAGCGCGCTCCCAGCATATCCTTGACAGCTCCTCGTCAGAGCCCGGGATATCCGGTTCATAACGCCCCTTGGGTATAGGACGTATCCGTTCAACCATGTCGGCTATTTTCCCGGGATTTTCTATAACTACCTCCCGAGCTGTCTCTTCGCCGAGATACATGAACTCCTCCAGCATCTCGTCCGTTGTCCTCAGATAGATCCCGGTGTCCCTGTCGGCGTCATGATATTTCATTCCGGCAAGAAGTATTTTTCTGTATATCTCATCTTCTTTATTGAGAAAATGAGCGTCACAGGTCGCGACGACCGGCTTCCCCAGCTTTTTGCCGAGCGCAACGATCCTGCGATTCAGATCGCGAAGTCCTTCCTCGTCCCTGACCCTGCCCTCGTCTATCAGGAATCGGTTGTTGCAGATCGGCTGTATTTCAAGATAGTCGTAAAATTCCGCTATCTCCTCTATCTCAGAATCGCTCCTTCCGTTCAGCACCGCACTGAAAAGCTCGCCCGCCTCACAGGCGGACCCGATGATGAGCCCGTCGCGGTAGCGCTCGATAACGCTCT
>CALWTR010000044.1 GCA_944384525.1 uncultured Clostridia bacterium | reverse complement strand
ACCGGTCTGCAAACAGCTCATGGACAGTTTTGAAAGGTACGGAAGGCCGGTGGTCGGAGTAAACCGCGTGCCAGCGGATCAGCTTTGCCGATATTGCTCATTGAAAGTGGAGAGCATTCCAGGTAGCGAGCGAGAATATTTTTGTGACGATATGATAGAAAAGCCGCGCCCCGGCGAGGAGTTTTCCAATCTTTCTATACTCGGCCGGGTACTTCTTACCCCTGATATTTTCGATATAATCGACGGGCTTGCCCCGGGTGCGAACAATGAGATACAATTGACTGACGCTATGGCGATTTCAGCCAGAAAAAGCGGTGTTACCGCGCTGGAATTTGAAGGAACGCGATATGATATGGGGTCTAAGCTGGGATTCATGATGGCTAATACGGCCGCCGCCGTATCTCATCCCGAAATAGGCGAACAATATGTTAGTTTCCTTAAAGAGTTTGTTAAAGGCCTTTAAAAACGAACGGCCGGAAAACCACTCATGCATATCCGAACACGATCGGATACTAAATTATCTGCGATAAAAATTTCAAAAGGATTTTCCTACAAATTTTCAAGATAAGCTTTTGTGGAGCTGCTGATCGAGCTTTTAATTGATCAATTGATTATGAGAATAATATCCGTAAATAAGAACGACTCGGAACTTACGGCATTCGTATCGAAGGCGGAAGCCGCGACGTATCCGGACCCCTGGAGCGAGGCGTCGCTCGTCTCCTCTCTGGGATCGGGAGCGATACTGCTTTGCTGTGAGGGATCCGGACAAAATATCGGCTATATCATAGGCAGTGCGGTGGCGGATGAGGCGGAAATTTTGAGGCTCACCGTTCTTCCGGAATTCCGGCGCAGAGGAGCTGGAACGATGCTGTTGACCGCATTTTTAAACGAGGCGGAGAAAGCCGGAGCGAAAAAAGCATACCTTGAAGTCCGATCCGGGAATACGGCGGCACGAGCGCTGTACAGTTCTTTGGGATTCAGAGAGACCGGGATAAGGAAAAATTATTATATCAAGCCGCGCGAAGACGCGGTGCTCATGTGCGCGGACATCCCGCCGGAGCGGATATCACTGTTAGGAGACATAAATGCTGATACTGGGAATCGAAAGCTCATGTGATGAGACCTCGGCGTCTGTGATAGAGGCGGATAAAGACAGGATCACCGTAAGATCAAATGCAATATTTTCACAGATAGGTATACACGCGCTTTACGGCGGCGTTGTACCGGAGATAGCAAGCCGAGCGCACGCTGATACGATCAGCTCCCTGACCTATGAGGCTCTGCGCGAGGCTAAATGCACGATAAAGGATATAGAGCTGGTAGCAGTAACCTCAAACCCCGGACTTATCGGTGCGCTACTCGTCGGTGTCAACTTTGCAAAATCGCTCGCGTTTTCCAACAACATACCTCTTGTCGCCGTCGACCATATAAAGGGACATATAGCGGCGTCTTACATAGACACTGACGGCGGTGAGACCGCCGTTCCCCCTTTTATAGCGCTCGCAGTATCAGGCGGGCATACTGCTATATATCTGGCGGAGAGCAGGACAAGGTTTTCCCTTCTCGGCTCTACGCGTGATGACGCAATGGGAGAGTCCTTTGACAAAATAGGCAGAATGATAGGTATACCCTACCCCGCAGGAGCCGGATTCGACCGCCTAGCGGAACAGGGATTCCGCAAAGCATCTCCCGATGCAAAAGACTTCTACTCTGCATTTGCCTCCAGCGCGGCGCACCGCGACCCGGCAATGCACCTTCCCTCGCCTGCGATAAAGGACGGGTCGCTCGACCTCTCGTTTTCCGGACTTAAAACAGCGGCGATCAATTTGATCCACCGTTTTGAGCAAAAGGGAGACGAACTGCCGCGAGAGCTCTTTGCGGCGGAATACACATATCAGGCGGTAGAGGCTGTGACCGAAAAAATTTCCGATGCGATGGACAGGCATCCCGGACTCCCTCTTGTAGTTGCCGGAGGTGTGGCGGCAAACTCTCACTTAAGGCATGCTCTCTCTCTGCTCGCCTCAAAAAAGAACGTAAAACTTATTATCCCCCCGGTCCGCCTCTGCGGAGACAATGCCGCAATGATAGCGGCGCAGGGATATTACGAATACAAGGACGGACACATTGCCGCCTCAACGCTTAACGCCAGCGCAGAGGATTCGGCGATCTGACGACAAGCAGGTAAAATCTCCAAACCGAAAGGCATATCGATAATGGAAAGAATAGACAAGGTAAACGGAACTTTCGGCAGACGCGCCCCCGCCGTATCGAGGGACTCGGTCTCTCCCGCCGTTATAAAAAGACTGCCGCGTTATCACAGATACCTCGGCGAACTGCTCCGCAACGACAGGCTGCGTATATCGTCAAGCGAGCTGTCGCGGATAATGCGAGTGACCGCATCCCAGATCCGCCAAGATCTGAACTGCTTCGGCGGCTTCGGACAGCAGGGCTACGGCTATAACGTAAAATATCTGTACGGCAAAATCAGCGAACTGCTCGGCGTATCCGCCGGGTACCGCGCTGTCATCGTTGGAGCCGGAAATCTCGGTAAAGCACTGGTCTCCAGCCACATGTTCGAAAGACGCGGAGTCATACGCTCGGCACTGTTTGACATTGACGAGGAACTCGTCGGTAAGACTTTCTCAGACCTGAAAGTATATCATGTGGACGAGCTTGAGAACTACTGCAGAGAAAACAGGATCGACATAGGAGTGCTGACTGTCCCGCGAGATGCGGCGGCTGGTGTCGCGGAAACGATGGCAAAGGCGGGGGTCCGCGGGATATGGAACTTTGCCAACATGGAGCTCCGACTTGACGAATACGACGTGATCGTCCAGAATATGCATATAGGCGACTCTCTGATGACGCTCTGTTATGAGATGGTCTCTAAAGAGGACAAACACGAGGCCCGCCCGGAAGTGGAGGGAAAATAATGTCTGCAAGCAAATACATACCTGAGCCGGAACGCAAGATATGCGGTACAGATGCATTTATAAACGCGTCTGCCGACGACCTCCGTATACTTATCGCGGCAAAGGAGTTGGGAGGAGCTACCGCAGAGGAGCTGGCGCGTGCGGCAGGTTGCTCGGTCCCTCGCGCAGAGGGCGCGGCGGAATACTGGACAGAGCACTCGGTTATGAGCAGATCAGACGCGGAAGAGAGCGAAAGCGTCTCCCCTGCTCCTTTACCGATAAAGCGTAAGGTTACGGATGAATTTTACCGGCCGGACGCAAAGGAGCTCGCCGAGAAGATAGACGGTCTCGGTCTCTCAAGTCTTATAGACGAATGCGAAAAGATATGCGGCAAGACATTCAACCAGAACGAGCTGTCCATAATAGTAGGGATGAGAAACGAGCTATCCCTGGGAGAGGGATATATATTGACTTTGATAGCGTTCTGCTTCAATACTTTGGAGAAAAAGACTCTTAGATACGCGGAAAAGGTCGCGTTCAGCTTGACCGACAGCGGGATAGACACGCTCGACTCGCTCAACGATTACATAATCCGGCGTGAAAAAATGCTCTCTCAGGAGGGCAAGCTCCGCCGTCTGTTCGGATTCGGTGACAGGGCGCTCACAAAGAAGGAAAGCGCCTGCTTTGATAAATGGATAAACGATTTTTCATACGGCGAGGATATAATACGGCTGGCATATGACCTTACGGCAGATCAAACGGGAAAGGCGTCCGTCGGATACGCCGACAAGATACTCTCAAACTGGAACGCGGAAGGTTGCCGCACCGTCGCCGACTGTGAGGCGAAAATACTCGAAAACAAGAACTCTCCCGAGAAAGAGCGCCCCGCGCGAAGAAAAAGCAGCGGGAAAGCGGCCGCCGGACCGGTGTCCGGCAGCTTTGATACCGATGACTTTTTTAAAAAAGCTCTTGAACGGAGCTACGGAAAAAAATAACTGCTGAGGTAGATCGAAATGGGATATAACTCAGAAAATTACAAAAAGGTAAAAGACCGGATAGAAGAACGCAGGATACGTGCAATATCCGACGCGGAGAGACGGCGCGAAGAGCTCCACCGCAGATCTCCGGAGATCGCTGAGATAGACAGGATACTCACGAGGACCGGCCTGAAATTGTTCCGTACAGCGTGCTCCGGCGGAGAAAACGTGCGCGAGCAAATAGAGCGGATACGCAATGAAAACGCCCAACTGCAGGAATCCCGCGCAGCCATCCTTGCGGCGCTCGACCTGCCCGCCGATTACACCGAAATAAAATATACCTGCCCGGAGTGCTCCGATACCGGCTTTGTAGGCGAACGTATGTGCAAATGCATGCGCCGTGAGTTGATAATGGAGGGATTCAGATCGTCCGGGATCGGCAACCTTATCGAAAAGCAAAGTTTTGACAACTTTGATTTGAATTACTATATGTCCTCAAAGGAAAACTACGAGATGATGAAACATAATCTCGAGGAGGCAAAAAAAATAGCCGAGGAGTTCGGCAAGGAGCCGCGAAACGTGTTTTTATCCGGAAATACCGGACTGGGAAAGACACATCTGTCAACCGCAATGGCAAAGAGGATAATCGAACGCGGGTTCGATGTGCTCTACGAGAGCGCGCAGAATATTATTTCCGACTTTGAATATGATCGTTTCAAAACAGGAAGAGGAGACTCAGGCTCCCGTGCGGAAAAATATCTCGTCTGTGAGCTGCTGATAATAGACGACCTGGGCGCCGAGGTGTCAAATCAGTTCACGGTAGCCTGCATCTACAATATAATAAATACGCGTATAAACCGCGGTCTATCTACAATAATAAGCTCCAACCTCACCCCGGAACAGCTGCGAGCTCGATATGACGACAGGATAACGAGCCGCCTGCTCGGAGAATTCATCTGGATGGCTTTTGACGGCACGGATATCAGAAAGCAGAAGCTATAAACAGAACATCCTGATATATCCGGATCACGGTGACCGAATTACGGAAAACTTTGTCACAACGAATAAAGTTGAGCCGAGCTGAGTTGCAGAGAAGCTTAATCGGGGAGAACGAAGTTACGGAAAATCAAACTACACCGATCAAAGCCGCAACGGGTAAAGTTGAGCCGGACCGAGTTGCAAAAAATCTAGTTATAATAAAGCAAGCGAAAATATAACGGAGTTTTTATGAACAATTCTTCATTCAGTAAAGTTTCATTTACAAAAAATGCATTTTTGATATTTTCGGCTGCCGCTGTCCCCGGACTTTTGCTAGCGCCGCAAACGATGCGTGCCGGCGGAGCCGGAATGCTGTCGGCAATAATTGCCGCATTTGTCGCCTGTCTCCCTGCCGTCATTTGCCTTCTGGCGCTTAAAAGCGCCGCTACCGACAGCGACGACATATCCTCTGCGGTCTCACGTTGCGCCGGAGCTGGATACGGGGAGTTTTTCAAATGGTTCATGGCTGTCGCATACTATCCTGCAATGACGGCGACATTTGCATTTACGGCCGCAAAGTACGCCGCGGCTGTTTTCGGAGCCGACGGGAACGGTACGATGATCGCGTCTCTCTCATTTCTGTTTCTTATATTTACGTTTTTACTTCGGCATATCGCGGGTCACGGATGCGAAAAAGGCAGGATAGCCGCCGCTGTTGCAATACTTCTCCCTCCGGCCGTGCTCGCCTGCGCCGGGATAATATACGGAGTGACATCAGGAGCATACGGGAGTCAGGAGCTGTTTTCAGTGTCGGCCGGAGATACCTCTTCGGCATTCTGCGCCTCACTTCTCATATTTGCCGGATGGCCTCTGCTCCTCTCGTCAGGCAAAGGAAAAAGCGGGAAAAGCATTGCCGCGGCAGTGACAGTGGTTGTTTTCGCAGTCGTATGTATATCCGGTTATTACGGATCAGGAGCGGCTGATGCAGCGGATGAGCTTGAAAACATTTTCGGATCAGTATTTGGGCGAATATATGCCGCACTGGTGTTCATATCAGCATTCGGCGCGCTCTCCGCGACAGTCGGCGCGATCTTATCGTCTGTGGATAAAAGTAGCGTTTGCAGTAAGGAAGGCGAAAGCGCATCCGCCCTGAACAAATCTGAAACCGACTTGAAAGAAAGCGACTCCACCGTGAATAAATTCGGAACTGACCTAAAAAAAAGCGAGATCGCCTTGCCCTCTGTGAATTTGCCCGCCGCGAACAAATGCAGTGTTAACGAGACAAAAACAGAAAAAGGCTCGTCCGCGCTGTTGCTTGCGATGAGCTCTGTATGGCTCCTCCTTCTGCTCATACTTTCTTCCGCACCGATGTCCGCCGTCAGTTTTGATGTCACAGTGATCCCATATGCGGCGATATTTATTTTTCTCATTCCTCCCGTTTTGCTAGCCGCATTAAAGCCGCATGGATGCGGTGCGGCAGGCATAGCTATACGAACATCAGCCCTTGTGCTCTCTCTTGTTGTTCTTGGCTCATCGGTGTACACCAACGGATATATGGCATATACGCGCGGGCAGGATAACAAAAAAGAAGAGATACTTTCGAATGTGACCGTAACGAGCGACGGCGATGAATTCTTTTATACTGCGAACTCAGGCGCCGATACAATGATATCTTATATGGAAAAATCGCTGAGTTTGCTGATGCCGGAAAGCGCCGCTCTTATCCGCATAACAGTAAACGGCGAGCAGTTCCAGTCCTCTGACCGCGCATTTCTTATAAATGTAAACGAAAGTGGGGATTTTACCTATATTTCAAAGAGCGGAGGCGAGATTAGGATCTCCGGAGCCGGGACCGAGGGAGAAATAACCGTGACCGCTTACAACCTTATTTCATCGCCTTATTTTTCAATGCCTCTATTGACTTGCACGGTATTTATGGCGGCATTAGCCGCAGGAGCGCTTGCGATCAGCCGGATTTGCGGCCTCATGAGACGCAAAGAGGAACAAAACGGTACAAATTAGTACGCCTCCGTAAATGTTTTGAACTTAAAAATTCAAAAAACAGACCCCGTTTTTCTTCGGGGTCTGTTTTTTTCTCCAGCGTTTTCTCAAATCAAATGTCCGAGCGAGGATCTATTTATATATCCGTGTTATCCTGCGAGGCAAGAGCTGCCGGCAAGCCGGGCACTCCACCGAATCCGGATACTACACCGACATTCCGCTTTCTCCTAGCTTTACGGTTATATATATTTTTCCCTGCCGGGATTTCTCTCGAGTCAAAGGTCCGAATGAGAACTTATTTATATCTCAAGTTATCCTACTAGGCAAGAGCTGCCGGCAAGCCGGGCGCTCCACCGAATCCGGACACTACACCGGCATCCCGCTTTCTCCTAGCTCTGTGATCTAAAGGAAAAGAGGTCTGACCTGCTTTCCCTCCAGAGCCGAGGAAAGGCAATCGGAAAGGCAAGTAAAATCAGCGACAAGAGAATGCGGCTTTTTTTCCGGATCATCCTGACGCATCGGAACAAAATACACCTGCTTCCTCAAAAGCAACGTAGCTATATTGGAAAGGTTCTGAGACATAGAATCGTTCGACGCCAGAGCGATAAGAAGCGGTCTGTCACATCTGAGATGCGCCTTAGCCGCCATAGTGACGGAAGAATCAGTTATTCCCGCCGCTATTTTCGCAAGAGTATTTCCGGTGCAAGGCGCTATCACCAGCGCCTCAAGCGGCAGTGCGGGTCCCAAAGGCTCCGCGTCCACGATCGTATGGATCACTTCCCTGCCGCACATTTCCTCTACTGTCTTTATAAAATCCTCCGCACGCCAGAATCTTGTATCGGTCCCCCAGGCGCGCTCCGACATTATCGGCTGTACCTCCACCCCTTCCGTCCGCAAACGCCGGAGCGCCGCCAATGAATGGCTCAATGTACAAAAGGAACCGCAAAATGCATATCCTATCATATTTTTTATTTATCCCCTCAAATTTCAGCTCAAAGTAAAAAATTCAGCGCTCAGTTGCGGGCGCGTCTGATCCCTCCAGGATCTCTCTTGAATACTCGTATATAAGTTTTCCGGCGCTGAGCGGCATCACCCTGCCGGGTATGCCCATTTCGCGCACAACTTTGTGTATCCCGTCCTCCTCTATGTTATTTCCGGAGGCAAGCTCAAGTATCGGGGCGCAGGCAGGAAGAGTTGCAAGCGTTTGAGCGCAGAGCGCCGGAGCCGGCGCTGTATTCACTACTATGTCAACGTCGGACAGATCGGTCCCCTCCGCGCCGTCATACGACACGCTGGAGGTCGATATCCCGACAGTCCCGAGAGCTACACGGATATGCTCCCTTGAGGTATATATTTTTACACGGCAGCCGAGGGACAGAAGCATAAGAGAAAGAGAGGAGGTTATCCTCCCGTACCCTATTATACCGACAACGCAATCGGAAAGCGACCTGTCGCACAGACCTATCAGTGTTTTGAGCGCGCCCTCAGCTGTCAGGCGCGCGTTTTCCCTGACAAAGCCATCTATCTGCATAAGATCCGCACTCACAGTCCCGGAGCGGCGGAAGACGGGCGGAATATTTCCCCCGAAAACATATTTTGCTCCCGCAAGAAATTTCTCCGCCTCGCCAAGAGGCGTTCTTTCTGAATTGTTCAAATGTTCTCCGTCCCGCGTCACCGGGAACGGCAAAAACAGTATCTCCGCGTCCTCGCCCGTCTCCGGATACAGCTGCACGCCGTATCCTGCCGCGCGAAAAAGGCGGAGCGCTTCATGAATCCTTCTGTCGCCGCCGAAGCTCAGAATATTCATATATTTTCTCCATGTTGTACTTGGCGCGCCGAATTGACGACGCACCATTAACAGTTTATGCCGAAACAGGAATTTCGCTTTTCAGAAAAGGCCATTGTTCAAACGCGTATATAAAACAAAATTATGCGGATAATATATTTTGACAGAGGGAAATATTTCTGCCCCCTCACGATAAGGAGATATTATCATGATGTTTTTCAGAAAGCCTCAGCCGACGTTCCACCCGGTATACACAATGGCTGTCTGCGCACTTGCCGTAATAGGCGCCGCAGGAGTAGCTATGGCGGTCAAAAACCGCATGGGCTGTAAAATAAGAAAGACTGCGGCGGACGCCATGAAGGCGACCAGCCGTATAACGGAAAAGCTCGGCAACGAGATGTGCTCCGACAGCGGCGACTGCTGCTGCGACTGAGTCCCCGCAAACAAAAAAATGCGGCTGGATCCATTAAGGATCCAGCCGCATTTTTTCTGTGCTATATGATTTTATCTGGTGACGTCCGCGCTCTTTCCGGTGACGGTCACATTTGTAAAATCTATCATGGTATTCATCACATAGGAATAATACACCGACTCTATGAAGAATTCTCTGTCGTATATGCTGAGTATCCGCTCCTCCGACATAGAATAATATTCTGCATACTCCTTGACGAGTCCGTCTATTTCGGAATTCATCTGTTCATCCGAAAGATAGAGATTTTCCGCCTTAAGTATACTGTAAAGGATCAGCTTCTCGGTCACGACCTCCTCAGCCGCCTCGTCAAGATAGTCAGTGTAGCTCTCGTACTTGCTTTCGTCATAGCCGAAAAGGCTCTCTGCGCAGTCATCGAGAGACGAGTAATTGGTCGTACTGTTATAATAACTGATAAGTTCGGAACGGAGCGAATTATATTCCGCCTTAACTGCGCTCTTCGGCAATTTTTTAACGGTAAAATTGCTCTTTAATACATCCCAGAGCGCCATATCCGCAAGATCGCGGTAGCTGGTATCGAACTCATCTTCGAGCGTAGCTCTGACATGGTCGCGGTAAGCGGCTATTATTTCATCGTCATTTGTCTTGTCGGTCTCGAACTTAAGCGTGTCCTTTATGAACTCCGCCGTAAGATCCGGAGCGTTATAGTCGATTATATTCTTTATATACACGTCGAAATACGCGACCTTGCCTCTCAGCTCGTCACTGCTGTAATTTACAGGGAAATACGTTGTCACAGTTATGAGGTTTTCCTCGCCCTCGGTGCGCATCGATACCTCCCATGACGTATAGAGATAGTCAAATCCGCCCGGATTGTCAAATACCTTTGCCTCCAGCTCCTCTCCCACGGTCTGACCTATTATAAAATCGCGGAATCCTACGCCGAAGTCCGCATCAAGATCGTCCGAGGAGAGATCGACCCTGCGGTTAGTATGCTTATTGCCGTCGCTGTCCGTATAAGTTATATAGATTATATCGTTTTCAAGGACAGTGCCGCTCGTATATACGCTGAATTTATCGGTTGTCTCCTGCGGATTATGACCGATAAGATTGCTCTCAAAGCCGAGGATGAAACCGCTCCCCTCCTCCGCTCCGATCTCAAGATCGTCCGGGTCAGAGCCGAAATTACAGCCTCCGTCAAAGTAAACGCGTTCTCCGTTTTCGTCGAGATAATATCCGACATAATTTATATAAACTATATCTCCGGGACCTATTACCGCATTATACGTCTTTGCTCCGTTATTCTTTGCGGTGGTTTTGTTTGCTGCGAGCGTGCGTATTATTTCAAAATCCACATCCTCGTCCGTCACACGGTCGAGCTCGATCTGAACATTGAGTCCGTAATAATCCGATCTGTCGAAAGATATATATGAGCTGAGATCCTTGCCCAGATAATTGAATGTATCGGACGAGCAGGAGGACAGCGCCAGTAAAGACACGATCGAAGATACCGCTATAGCGGCGCACAATATCCTTTTCAATATGTTTTTCATTACATTCTCCTTTTTACAGTGAATCTGCGTATGAGGTGGCAAGGGCGTCACATCTTTCATTATAGCTGTGTCCGTCATGCCCTTTGACCCATATGAACTTCACGCGGTGTATCCGGAGCAACTCGCATATCTTCTGCCACAGATCCGGGTTTTTGACCTCGTCGCGCGTTCCCTTGCGCCAGCCGCTCCTCTGCCAGGAGTATATCCATCCCTGATTTACGGCGTCAACAAGATATTTTGAATCGGAATACAACTCGACCTCGCACGGTTCCCTCAGCGCCGATAGCCCCTCTATCGCCGCGGTCAGCTCCATTCTGTTATTGGTCGTCATAGCCTCTCCGCCGGAGAGCTCCTTTTCGTGTCCCTTATACACGAGGATCGCTCCCCATCCGCCTCTCCCGGGATTTCCGCGGCAGGCACCGTCGGTATATATTTCAACTTTTCTCATATTGTAAAGCGGCGGCCCTCCATGCCTGATACGGCGATCATGATAACGGCGGGAACGGCGGACGCCGCTATCCGCTGTTCTCATATTTAAAATAAGGACGGAGAGCATCCGTCCTTATTCAGAATATGTCTTTATTTTCTCTCTTTTGTTACAGTATTTCCGTAGAGCTCTATATATTTGTTGATCATAAGATCAAACTGATGAGCATCTCTTACATTGTTATCAAATCCGTAGTAATATACATAGTAGGTGTAAGAGCCGGAATTCTGGAGCTCCTTGCAATACTCCTCAAACTGTTCGTCCGTCATGCAGACGTTAAGATGCTTGCTGACCTGATATATAATTATCAGCTCTTTTACTATCTGCTGAGCATTAGCCTCGACCTTGGATTTCGCTTCCTTATAGGAATCCGCTGATTCCTGATCCATAAGATACTGCTGGAAGTTTCCGCCGTACTTGGAGTATATCGTCTCCGAGGAGCTGGAAGAGGTCGTTCCTGTATAGAAGTCGCTCTCATAGTTATCCATGAGCTGGTTATATACATTTTTTACTGCCGTGCTCGGAAGATTATCGGAATTTATCGTAAGCTTATCGAGCAGGTAGTCCCACAGCTTCTCTGCGATCTTGGTATTTATATCTTTCTCGTACTCTTCAACGAGCAGGTCGTATACCTGAGTTCTGTACTCCTCGAGTATCTTGTCCGCTCCGACCTTTTCAATGAACTGCTTATCTGCCTCCTTGAGCTCGTTCACTCTGGTCGCGAGCTCCTCCTCGAGTTCTTCAAGTGACTTCTCAGAGTCGTCCTCATCATAGTCCTCTATTGCATCCTCGAGCTCGGATATATCGCCCCTCTTCTCGTTTATAGTATCAAGTATCCCCTTCAGTTCCTCATCCTCTGTCGTCATGCAGGGAAGACCGGACGCCTTGATATCGTCAAGGACTATCTCTGCGGATATCGCCGGGATCTGGTAGAAGTATACCGGGAAAATATGATAGCTTATCTCAAGCCCGTTAAGATCGACCGTTCTGCCGAGAGTATCCTTGACCTCCTGTTTCTCATCGAAGGTCTTATCGTTAACTACGATCTCGTTGCCCATTGTCATCAGCTGGCTGACGGTTATATTTGAATAAGTAGCCTCTGCGCTATAATCTATGCCCTCATGCTTATAGGTGACGTTCTGGACGACGAGCTTGTCATCCCCGTCACTGCCGGTCGCAAATTTTGTAGCGACTTTCTTGCCTATCAACGCGGCGTCGAATCCGTCAGCGGAGTCTATGACGCGTATCTCGTTCGTAACGGTGTACTCCTGCTCCATAAGGGAGGATGCTCCGTTTGCGTCCTCTACCGTAAATTTATACACTACGGTATAGGTTATGAGGATCGTATTGCCCTCCTCGACCTGTCGGTCGGTCGATTTATCAGTCGTATAGAGGTGATCCGATATCTCTACCATCGAGCTGTTCTTTATCTTTTCAGTAAGGCTTCCTGCCTCAGCAGAGCCGAACTCCGCGCCGGTCACCTTAGAGGAATCCATGTATGCGGTATAGATAACATGCTCTACCCCGTCGCTGTCGGTAACTACACCGTAGTAGTTATAATACATGACGTCATTTGCACCTATGACACCTTCCTTGAGCCCATCGCCCTTGGTGGTATCAACGAGCGCGTCTACCATATTGCTGTACATTTTGTACTGTGTAAGGGTATTTCTGTTAGTCTCGTCGTCATAAAAATCTCCGTCAGTTATCTTGAGCCCGAGATTTGTAAGATCGAGTCCGGAGACGTCGAGATAACGGTCAAGGTCCTTCTTGGAGTAATTATAGGTGCAGCTTGTGAACACACACGCTATCATCACAACAAGGAGAACTGCGCTGATCAACTTTTTCATAACCAAAAAAACCTCTTAGAATATAATGTAGCCCGCATCGGCGGACAGTGCGGCACAAAATGTCCGGAGCCCGCGCACCGCTGCGGGCAATACACGGAAAACGCCATCCGTATGCCGGTAAACACTTACGTATATTATATCATACTTTTTCAAAAAAGCAATTGTTTTTTTCGTTTTTAACTACAATTTTGCCAATTTTTCCTTTTAGTGCCGGTCGTGCGGCAGGCGGCGCATCGGTTTGCGCCGCCTGCCGCCGGCATCAGTTGATATAAGTTGAATCAGAGTCGAACTTCTCTCCGTTCACCAGACACATCAGCGCGCTGACCACACGCTTGAGATCCGAGGAAAGAACATAGAAATCCGATACCGTCGAATATGCCCCGGAGCTCGTCCTGCCGTAAAGCGAGACCATAACGTGTCTGTCGCTCACACGGTAGAATTTATATACATAGGTACGCTCCGCACCTCCAGCCTTCAGCGACACGGACATCGTGAGCAGTTCCTCTCCCTCTACTGCATTCGCCTTTTCTTCCTCGGTGAGTATGCCCTCATACTTTGTACTGTAAAGCATCAGTATAAGTTTTTTGAGATATGCCGTACCTATCGTATCGGTTCCGTACTGTATCTCTCCGGTCGCCTCGGCAAAGAACTCCTCAAAGCTTGCCTCAGTAACCCCTTTCTTCTCCATCCACAGAGAAAGCGCTGTATCAAGCTCCGAAGATACGGTCACTGTCGGGATCATGTGGTCGTAAGTCGCCTCCGAGCCCTGTATCGGATCCTGCCTGTGCGCGATATCAAAATCGTAGGTGCCGAGGCTGACTCCGTCCTCGTTCTTCATATTTACGTCGAAGGTAAGACCGGTGAGGTCGTTCGAGTCGATTATGACCAAGGTCTTCCTCGCCCAATACTCAGCAAAGCTCTTGTCGAGGAAATCCAGCGCGTCGCCGGAGACCTTTATTACGTTATCGTACATATCACTGCCGACATACCTGTAGCCGTCCTCTGTCTCATCGCTTATATAAAGCGTGAATCCCAGAGTATACATCCAGGTATAATCATCGGTAAGCTCTCCGTCTACATATTTGTCGCTTATATATCTTGGGAGCTCAAAATATATGATGTTAGCGTACAGCCCGTATTTTACCTTAACTTCTGCATCAAGGCCGATCGCTACCGTCTCCAGGCCTATTAGCCCGTGTGCATCTCCGCTGCTTGAAGAGATATCTATCCCTCCGAAAAGACGCACTATCTCGGTGCATGAGGAATCGTTAAGACCGTATATCCAGTTCTCATTGTCGGTAGTATTGGTATAGAGCAACTCGGAATAGAACGGATCCCTCTCGGACGCATTGCTGAAGTGGAACGAAACCACCTTCTTCTTTGTCACGACAGCATCTATACTGCTGATCCTGTAAGTCGTGAAGCTGGAGAACACCGAGCTGTATATCGATGTGTTTTCCACCTCGATCGACAGTCCAGAGCTTACCGTCATCCCCTTGAGCTTCTCATAGACGTCCGCATAAACCATATTTCCGCTGTCATCCTTGCGGCTGAAATCATAGGAATATCTGTGCTCCTGACCGTCATTGACCCCGTCTATCACATATGAACAATTGACAAGTACTATGCACTCCTCAACTACCTTCGGGATATCAAAACCGGAGGTGTTGTATATCGCCTCTATCGAATTTATGATCAGACTGCCCTTCAGTACCTTTGTATTGTCCTCGGTGTAAACTATGGAATACTCCAGAGGGGACGCGAACTTGCCGACCGTCTTATCGCTCAGCAGAGCAACGAGCGACTCGTCAAGGAATTCCCAGGAAAGGTCTATATAACCGCTGTATACCTCATCGTCCGGCTCGCCGTTCACAGTGCGGCGGTATGACACCTTGAGACGCGTATTGCTCCCCACAGGATAGCCTGCCTCAGTGATCTCGCTGTCCGTCAAAACTACCGCATCTATCGACAGTATGCTGTAAACACAGCTGTCGCCCACCGAGACGCCGTGTTTCCCGTCCTCGTTCATAGTATCGAACGTAAAGAATATACCATCCCCGGATCCGACGGTCTTGCCCAGGAGGGCGTTCTTGATCTCGTCATAAACCCCTTTGTCGGACAAGTCTATTTCCTTTTTCTCGTCCTCTTCATACTCTCCGGAAGACTGGGCAACGCCCGCAGTTACTATCACGTTGACGCCGTCCTCGATCACGGTCCCCTCTTCCTCGTTGAAGAAGACCTTCCATTCCGCAAAATCCGATACGAGATAAGGCTCCTGCCCCTTGTCTATCGCCAAACCGGGTGCCGTAGACGCCGGCTTGATGAAGTAATTAACGCTCTCGAGCGCGTATGACAGGTTCTTGTTTGAGGTAACGTAAACATAGTTTCTGCCGTCGACAAGAGTATAATACCCGGAGTTGTTCGGAGTCGCATCTCCTATTATAACGGTATGCGACTTGAGATTGCCGTCGTCATCTTTATACTCTATCATGAAGGCCCTGTCAAATCCGCCCTCTTCGTTGCGGGCAAGCCCGTACTGAGAGAGGTCAAGATCATCCGTGATCTCTATTCTGTTTGAAAAATAGAGCGTACCGATCGCAGAGGTCAGATACGTCAGACGATACACGCTTCCGTAATCGCCGAAAGAATCGGTAGCGTAAAAGGAGGAATACGGGACTTCCGAATCCTTGAGATATACCGGAGGCAGATACGGATAACCCTCCTCGTTGTATATGACGAAAAAGTCGCTCAGTTCCTCGTCCTTTGCGAATGAGTAACCTCCGTTGTCATTTAAAATTGAAATGCTCTCTATGCTCTCCTCTTTGACCTGCGGATAGGTCATAAGACTTCCGTAGAGCACGCCCTCACCCTCAAGCGGGACGGGAGCAGGCGTCGTCGTATCGTCTCCGGAATTAACTATCGGCAATACGACTGCAAAAAGCAGAGCTACCAGCAGGACAAACACAGAAGACAGAGTTATTATAAGTTTTTTACTCTTCATTTCGATCTCCATGCCGCGGCGGCAATACACGCGCGGCTATTACTTTGCGGTGTTTTTACAGGTCCGGATATTACCGGTTCTTTCTCTTTATACATACGACTGCGCCGACTATCGCCACAGATACCGGTATCAGCATAGCGATCACTATATATATCACCTTGGGCGCCGTAGTAAGTCCGTGCTTGACCCCGGCAATATTATTGGACGAGTCATATATGTTTCTGTTTTCCGTTCCTATGCTCTCATCCACAAGCTCCTTGCCTCCCATGTTCGGGGAATTCAGGTTCAGTCCTCCGAGGTCACTTGAGGCATATATATCTGATCTTGCTATTATACCGGTAAGGGAATACAGCACGTCGTAATTTGCATATGACGGATCGCCGATATACTCTGATGATATAACATCCATGCTCGCGCAGCCGAAAACGTACGAGTACTGATAATTTGAGGTCTCGCTGTCGACATAAGTCCTGACCGCGACCGCCGCAAGGTCCATGACGCCCTCGCCGACAACCTCGCCGGATACACTGTTGCCCGCGTATGCTCTCGCGTCCGCAGTGGTCGATAAGAAGCTGTTATAATAAAGCATGGTGCTGGTAACTCCGGATACCGTGTGCTCATCCGACGGGCGGGGATTTCGCACAAAACCGCTAGATGGAACTACCACACGAGGCGACGAGCTGATAGAGGCTATATCCTCATATACGGTCGCCGCAAAACTTTCCGGATTTGTGTTATACTGCGCGAGAATTCCTGTGCCGCTCATACTCTGATCTGCGAGCGATGAGCTGCTGTCGACGACCGTGGAATCCACAAACTCTATACCCCATTCCTCAAGGAACCCATAAAGCTCCGGGAGGTCGCCCGCGGCAGCGTCGCGGAACACCATGAGCGAACCGTTGCGGTTTATAAGATATCTGTCGATCTTCTCTATATCAGACACATAAGTGATATCGTCGAGTCTGCCGCTGTCATATGTGAAGTCGGAGGTAGGTCCTGCAAGGATCAGCATCGCGCAGTCGTCCGGTATCTCGCTTTCCTTTATATTGAAAGTCTTTACATTGTAGCCGAGATCGCCGAGGAGGCAGTAGAACTCATAGAGCTCCTGGCTCATTTCGCTCTCCGGGTCTCCTGCGTCGTAATACTTTCCGCCGTAACCCGTCTCAAAATATACGCTGGTCTTACCTGTCGTTACGAGGGAGAGGAACGCGGTCGTCATCTTATATTCTCCGTTGTACGACCAATATTCTCCGCTGCTCATTATCGTCCAGAATTCCTCCGCATTGAAACGGCGGTAACGGTCCTGATAGCTGATTATGACATCGTTCCAGGATATCTCGGTGAAACGCGTAGGCATATATTTGGAAAACGCGGTCTTGTTATATTCCGCGTTTATCGTCTCAACTGTGACCGCGGGAAATAGCTTCTGGAGCTGCAGAGACATAAAATACACCACTCTGGTGCCCTGGTTTGAGGTCAGCGTATCCGGATCCGCGCAAAAGGTTATTTTTACGGAATCAGGATCCATATCGCTGAGGAAGGAGCACTCCTCTTTCATCGCATCGCTTACAGTATACAGTCCTTCCGGAGTCAGATCAATGAAGACTGAATTTTTAAGTCCGACGTCCTTAAGAATAAGGTTTATCGCCGCTGCCGCCGCTATGATGAGCACGGCGCAGAGCGTCAGCAACCTTTTTCTGCCGGACGCCTTTCCGAAAATATTTTTCAACTTCATATATTTTACCTGTTCTTTCTCCTAACGTAAACATATATCCCCGCCGTACCGATCAGCGCCGGGATCACCAGCACAAGCACGATCGTTATCGCACGCGCCGTCCCCATCGTGAGGTTTTCAAGCGTTTCGACATCGTATTTCGCGGCGGTTATCCCGTACGGCGCATACTCCGCGCCGAATATCTCGGATACCGCAAACATGAAATCCCTGTTGGCGTACAGAGTGCTGAAGATCGCGTCGTATGCAGTGACCCCAGAGCCTCCGACAAGGACGATGTTCCCGCCGCTCTCAGCCTTGCTGAGCGCCGCTACCACAGCAGAGCCCTCTCCTACCGTCTCTCCGTCCCTCTTCAGAAGTGTATCGGGAGATGAGAGCAGCAAAGGCTCAGTGGCAAAACTGCTGTCGCAGAAGTCTATAGAAGTAGAGTCGCGCATTATCACTCGTCCGCTTGAATATTTCCGGAACGTCTCGCCGAGCTGAGCCGATACGCCGGAGTCGGAAGTCTCCGCAACGAAGGTAAAACCGTCAGAAGTTATCGCGTTGGTCCGGTCGGACACGATGTTCCGCGATATCTTCATGCCGAAATATCCGAGCAACTCTTCAAACACAGGCAGGCTGTCGGTATACGGATCGACCGAGATATAAACATCTCCGCCGCCCGCGACATATCTCTTTATCTTCTCCGACTCTGTGACTATTCCGGATCCGGAAGACGCCTTTTCGAAATCGTATATCGGGTTCGATATTATAAGGAATGCCGCATCCTCCGGTATCTCCTCGGATCTTGTGTTGACATATCCCACATGATAACCTGCGCAGATAAGCAGGTTATAGAGAGCGGTGTCCGCCCTCTCGCCGTGCCCGGTGACGAAATACACGCTCAGATGGCCGTCCGCATGATATATTTCCTCGCCCTCAGGCAGATCGCCGTTCAGGTTTCTTCCGGTCAGCACATACGCCGCCATAGACGCAACTATCAGATCGCCGTTATACGAGGATATCGCTCCGTTCTCGTCAAGATTGTAAAATCCGCCGTAGCCGGACGAGGATACCGCATCCGTTATCGTGAAATAATAATCCCCGCACTCAAATATGACCGTTGTCTTTCTGAGCACCTGCTCGTTCCCGTCCATATCCGTCTTGTATTTTTCGACAAGGCGAGGATTTGTGAGCATGTTTATGCATTCATACTCTATAAAATCATACTTCTCCGCATATTTCTTTACCGTATCCAGCACGAGATATCCGGTGTCCGACATGCTGACGTTGTCCTCCGTGTCGCAGAAGATCACCTTCACTGTCTTGCCCTTTACAAGCTCGTCGGTAAAGAGATCCGCAGAGTTCTCCGATATATCGTAGTAATCCTTTTTCTCGGACATGAGATAGAGCCCGTAGCGATTACCGAGCATATAAAATATTATATTCAATATCGCCGCGAGACATATGACCAGTGCCGTGACGGCCGCGCCGTCGAGCCGCCTCGGGCTTATCTTCGCTTTCATTTTATCAAAAAAGCTCATTTTATCCTCCGGTGTCAGCTGTATCTGCGCTTATCGTAAACGCGCACCGTAAGATAAACGAATATGCCGCTTATAGACAAGTAATAAATAAGCGATGCAAAATCAAAATATCCGTTTGTAAAAGTCTGGAACCTCGTAAATACGGATATACAGTCTATAACGTATCTCAGCCAGTATTTGTCCGGCAGAAGCATGTTTATAAGTCCTATACCGAGGAGAAGGAGCAGCACGGCGATAGTTCCGATAGCCGCCGCGAGCTGGTTCTCGGTAAGCGCGGATATATAAAGTCCTATCGCTATAAAGCTCATACCCAGAAGGAGCATCGCCAATATATTGCCTATGAGCAGTCCCGTCTTGACCTCAGCATACCTGTAAAGGATAAGGAAGTACAGTGAATTGAATATGAAGCTGCCGGCAAACATAGTGTACGCGGCGAGAAATTTTCCGAGCACGATCGATGTTATCGGAACAGGCGAAGTCAGCAAGAGCTGCTCCGTCCTCATCTTCTTCTCCTCTGTAAATGACTTCATGGTCAATATCGGCAAAAGTATTATGAGCATCAGCATCATATAAGTAAAATATGCGCTCATATTCGACGTCATGGAATACAGCGTCGTATAACTGAACATCGCTCCCCCGACGAGCAGGAATATTGCGACGAAAACATACCCGATCGGCGTCGTGAAATACGACCTCATCTCTTTCTTGTAAACGGCGAGCATTATTTGTTTCCTCCCTCCGGTCTCATCTGGATATCAGACCTGTCTATCAGCCTTACGAAAATACTTTCAAGATCCGTTCCGAACGGAGAAAGTCCGAGTATCGGCCACCCGTGCTCAGCGCACATGTAAAACAGCGGCTTTCTGATATCGATCCCCTTCGCCGTATCGACTATATATATCTGTGCGTCCGCGTCGCGCCCGTCCGTGCGCTCTACACCCGTCACTCCGTTGACCTTCTTGAGCGCGGCGAGAACATCCTTCTGCGGTCCGGATATCCTGACCTCATACCTGTACGTATCTTCTATCGCACGGGTGAGCTCCTCGGTCTTCTCGTCGGCTATTATCCGGCCCTTGTTTATTATGATTATACGCTCGCATACCGCCTGCACCTCGCTGAGGATATGCGTAGACAAAATGACGGTGTGCCGCTTTCCTAGAGTCCTCAACAAGTTTCTTACTTCCAGTATCTGTTTAGGATCGAGACCTACCGTCGGCTCGTCAAAAACGACGACCTTCGGGTCGCCCATGATCGCCTGTGCTATACCGACCCTCTGCTTGTATCCCTTTGAAAGATGAGATATGAGCTTGTCCCGCACGTCGCCGAGCTTGACAACGTCCATTACTTCCTCAATATGCTCCTTGCGCGGCAGGGTGCATCCCTTGAGCTCATAGACGAAGTTGAGATACTCCCACACCGTCATCTCCGGATAAACGGGCGGCTGTTCCGGCAAAAATCCGATCAGCTTTTTCGCCTCAAGCGGCTTTTCCACCATGCTTATTCCATCGATATAAGCACTGCCGGATGTAGCGGACAGATAACCTGTCAATATATTCATCGCGGTACTTTTTCCCGCTCCGTTCGGTCCGAGAAGCCCGACTATCTCACCCTCGTTTATCTCAAAAGAAACGTCGTTCAGCGCGTAATTCGAGCCGTACCTCTTTACAAGATTTTCAACTTTTACCATATATTCAAACGGGCTTTGCAAAAAGCCCCCTTTCAAAAAATATCCGAACTTACCGGCGCGGTCCGCAACCGCCGCGGAGGCGCGCTTGATCTGAAAATAACGTTTAAATTATACCATATAAATATAAATAAATTATTAACGTATGGAAATAATACAGCAAACAAATATATTCTAGCTAAAATTCCCCATGTTTTTATTTTTATGTTTTTATTCTTATGTTTTTAATTTTATCTCTTCTATTCTTTATTCTTTATCTGTATCTGTTTTAAATGCCCGTATCAGCGGCTTTTGCTGACATATCGGTGGCTTTTTCCGCTGTTGTATGCTCCTGTGGCTCAGGACGTGCCTCTGCGCCGGCGGAAGAACAACTCTCCGGAGTCGCATCAGTCTGTTCATTACAGCGTATTTCAGAAAGAGCATCGCGGTACAGGCTCATCCCGCCGAGGTAATTTATCGCGTCCAAAAGCGCGTTCGCACTCATGTCTCCCGGAAGTCCCAAGTGCTCGGCTAGCTCTCTTCTCTTATCCGAAGAGCCCTCGCCTCCGCTCAGACCGTCGAAATAAAGATCCGATTTTTTGACCGGCTCGCTCTTCGCTTTAGCTGATACCGCAAACGGCGCAAAGATCCTGCGCAATGTATCCGCATCCGTTCCCTCGACTCCTATGACCCCGCTGCGCGACGGCGTCTTTTTCCTTTTTTCTTTTCCCTCTATCCGCGGGATGTAAAGCTGGACTATCTGCTCCTTTGGGAGCATTCCGGTTATAAAAGAGCGTATCTGCTTTCCGCCACCGTCAGGATCCGTAAGGATTATAACTCCCTTTTCCTTTGCGAGCGCGCGGATAAGCGCCTGCTTTTCGCGATTATTGAAGACGGAAAAACCGCCGGTAGTTATTACGGTCGCGTCTATTATCGAGGACAGCGCACATTTGTCGTACACGCCCTCAACGATGACCGGCCTGTCTATTTTTATTTTTTCCTCTTTGCCGCCGTTCATCCAGCCACACCTTTCTTTCAGCGTATATGTAAATATTTGTTTTCAAACAATGCTTGCGCAGATATCGATCAGTTCGCTGGCCGGCTTTTTTCAAAATGCAGGCACAGTCCCTCCGCCGCCACCGGGCATGAGGAGCACGAAGGATTGCGCGCCGTACAGGTATCCCTGCCGAACATAACTATCCTATGGCAAAAATCACTTCCCTCAGCCGGATCTATCAGATCTCTGAGGATCATCTCCACCTTATAGGGATCTCTCAATGACTCCGGATACATTCCGAATCTTCCGCATATCCTGATGCAATGCGTATCCGCGACTATTGCCTCCTTGCCGTATATATCGCCGAGGAGCAGATTCGCTATCTTTCTGCCAACGCCGGGGAGCCGGAGTAGCCGATCCATGTCGTCCGGGAGCCTTCCGCCGTACTCACAGGAAAGCATACGCGACGCGTCTATTATATTCCTCGCCTTGGTTCTGAACAGACCACAGGGTTTTATTATTTCCTCCACCTCTGCCGTATCGGCGGCCGCCAATGAGGCGCAGTCCGGATATTTTTTGAAAAGCTCTTTGCAAACTATATTTACCCTCGCATCGGTACACTGCGCCGACAGCCGTCCCATAACGAGCAGCCGCCAAGGATCGCCCTCATATTTCAGCGCGCAGACCGCGTCAGGATATATTTTCTTCATAAGGCAGACTATCTTCGACAGTCTCTCCGCCTTCTCCCTTTTCCTCATTTCAGGATCTCCTCTATCAACTCCAGAGCTTTTTTAGTCGGAAAACCGACGACCGTGTCAAACTCCCCGTCAAGGCCCGCGACCAACCTGCCGCCGAGTCCCTGTATACCGTATGCTCCCGCCTTATCCATACACTCTCCGCTCTCGGCGTACTCGGATATCTCCTCGTCGGAGCAGAGGCGGAAAATAACTGCGCTGGAATCAGTCGCGGACAGCATGCGTCCGTGATAAAATACCGCGATCCCGGTATGGACGTTATGAGTCCTTCCGCGCAGAGCGCAAAGCATCCTGACCGCGTCCTGTATATCCGCCGGCTTGCCGAACGGCTCTCCGTTCAGCTCCACAAGCGTATCCGCCGCGATCACGAGCGCATCTGCACAGTCCGAAGGATGAGCCGCAATTACCGCCTCCCCTTTTCGTTCCGCCAATACTCTGACGCCGTCTCGCGGATGTATATCCGCCGGCAGGGTCTCGTCCGTATCCTCGGTTATGACCGAAAAATTATCGCATATCTTTGCCGTGTATTCCCGCCGGCGTGGGGACTTTGACGCCAACACAACTTTTATTCCACCAGGGATCCTATCCATTATCCGACCATTACCTCCGCCGCTCTGCGGCAATTATCAGCAGATCCTTGCCTGCGGATCGCCTTTATTGCTGTTATGACAACATTAGTTTGCTTTTTGCTTTTTTGACTGTATTCTCCGCACTTCAAGATCCGGTTTTGCGCCGCGGATGAACATATCTATTATTTTGGAACATTCCTTCGCGCTTTCAACCGAGAAAATGAAATGTCCGCGATCCGGCATGCCGTATGCGGCGAGCTCATCTTTCCTATCTCCCATATATACCGGAACGCTGTTAAGCACAAGATTTCTGTGCGGATATTCCCGAAAAAGCGGGAAACGTTTTCCTATCCGGTCTGTAAGCGAGCTCTTCCCGCATTCGGCGCATCCGAAATTCTCTTTTATAAAGCAGCGCTCTGTCAGCATCAGCGGGAGTCTTCCGTAAACTATCGGTATCCCGCCTATATCACGCATCTGCGGAAGCGTCAGCTCCGGGGAAAGGATGAGCCCACGCGCACCGGCGCCGCGGTAATATTCCGCGGTTTCCGGGTTTGTTATATTCGATCTGAAATCCGCTACCGGAACGAGTCCGCAACGGAGCGCAAGGCTTATATGACCGATATTTCCGACAAGAGCGTATTTCGCGCCGTTTTTCGCCGCAGCAGACAATGCCTCGGATACCTCCGGCTCCTCGCGGTCAAACATTATCGGCGGAACATATATCCCGGTAAATCCGTCCTTTATCCTGTCGAAGTATCTGAACGGAATAAATACCGCATCAAAAAATCCGCGGCACATCTGCTCACATGCAAAATAGCTGTCACCGTCAAGAAAAAGTGCCGTTCTTCTGAGCGAGGGCGTCTTGGCACTGCTGTATGCAGTATCCGGACGGACATATTTCTCCGCTCTGAATGTACGCACCTCCTCCGGCACCTCACAGAGCTTTTCAACCGCCGCCCGCCGCATCGCGTTAAGGGTGGCGGGGGAAAGATTCAACCCCGGAGCGATATCGGCTTTGAAATCGCTCTCAGAGAGCATATAACCGGTACCTCCCAGCTTTGAAAGGCGCGCATACGCTCCTGCCGCATCTACCGGGCTGCTCACAGCAGGCTCCGGGATCACACCGGATACGGTAACGCTTCTGCGGCCGTCAGAAAAAATCAGAGAAGCGGGCTCAGACGCCCTTACGGTCAGCTCTGCGTTTATTCTGCGCCTGCGTTCCGGTCCGCGAGACGGCACGGCAGCGCGGCTGTCTTCCTTATCGCGTTCACTCCTTATCCCGGTCATAGGAAGATATTTGCGTCCCGTGAAATACCCGTCTGTAAATCCGCCTCTTGAAAAGGCGGCGCGTAGACGCTCCGATTCTTCCGAATCAGCAGCTCTACGCTCGTCAAGGAGACGGCGATATATCCCGGTGACAGTATAGACATACTCCGGAGACTTCATCCGTCCCTCTATTTTCAGCGAGTCTACTCCGATGTCGATAAGCTCCGGTATATGCGAAGCGAGCGACAGATCGCGCAGGCTCAGCGGATATCCGCCGGAATACGGCAGTCTGCACGGCTGTGCGCACTCACCGCGGTTCCCGCTCCTGCCCCCGACTATAGAGGAGAAAAGGCACTGTCCGGAATAGCAGACGCAGAGCGCGCCGTGGACGAACATTTCAGTCTCGAACACACCTGCGCGGCAACAATCTATTATATCCTCGCGTGAAAGCTCGCGGGCAAGTACCGCTCTTTTCACTCCCAGTGCCGCGGCCGCCTTCAATCCGCCGGTCGAGTGCACGGTCAGCTGTGTAGAAGCATGTACAGCCATATCGGGAACATACCGCCTTACCGCGCGTATAGCACCGACGTCCGCCATTATCAGCGCGTCCGCCCCGACGCGGTACATATCCGCCGCCAGCTCCACCAGCTCCGGCATTTCCTTTTCATATACGAGAGTATTGAGAGCAATATAGCATCGAACCCCGAACGTGCGGCAATAATGAACGGCACGCTCTATGGATTCCATATCGAAATTATGAGCGTAGGCTCTTGCCGAAAACCTCTTCGCCCCCAGGTAAACCGCATCAGCTCCGGCGTCCACAGCAGCAGTCAGAGCCTCATATGAACCGGCAGGGCTGAGCAACTCCGGCAGTCTTTTTGCCTCATCCGATCTACGCATCTGTTCCCTCTTGACATTATTTGTATCTGTGATGTATAATCTTCACAGACCTGATATTAAAAAATGTTCGCATTTCTTTTATTATACAACTTTTTTCCACATTATTCAATAGATAAGGCGGAACCGGAGCGCGCAACTGCGGCGCTCGGCACAGCGGAAGGAGCAGATATGGAAGACAACGTCCCCTACACGGCGGAATATTCGGTAGACCGCAGAAAAGACCCTAAGCTCAAACGTATGAAGGCGGCCATAATACTCGGATACGTAACTTTTTCAGTTGTGTTTTTTGCCATCCTATACCGCATAGCTTTCATACCCGTATTTGCTCTGACACCGTTTTTGCTGCTGATAGCTCATATGCTGCTGTGGAGATACACTAACCCGGAATATATTTACTCGTTCCGCGCCGGAACGCTGACCTTTTCCGTAAAATATGATCGCAGGCAGCCACGGGTCCTCGCCGAGTTCGACGTGCGCCGATCTACAATCGGAAGAGCGTCCGAAAGTGACTGCGGCACAAACGGAGGCAAGTTGCTCGACCTGCGCTCCTCCCCAACCTCGCCGGACGGGTTCTATATCAAATGCGACGGAGTTTGCGTGTTGTTTGATGCAACCCGGAACCTCATCCGCATGATGTCGCATTTTAATCCGGATATTTCCGCAAAGGATATGCCGCGATTCTGAGAAAGTCCCGGCACTAAACGCTGAACGATTTCTTATACCTCGACCTAAATTCGCGAGGAGAGACAGAGTGGTGTGCCTTAAAACGGACTATAAAATAACTCGTCGTAGAAAATCCTGTTGCCGCCGCGACCTCGGTCACCGACATATCGGTGGTTATCAGAAGTTTTTCGCTCTCCCGTATTTTGACCATCTCTATATAACCGGAATACGACATTCCGGTTATTTTTTTGAATGAGCGGCTGAAATAGCTGTATGACAGTCCGGACGCTTTGGCGGCAGCTTGAGCATCCGATTCAAGCAACGCTCCGTCCGGCGCAGTCATCGCACGCTGTACGGCAGACAAAAGCGACGGCGCGCTCTCCTCCGGAAATATCTCCCTTCCCCCGTTTTGCTCCCAGATACGCAGAACGCCTATAAAAAGCCCTATTATCTCCGCGCGCATAGCAAGCTCATACCCGAACGCTCTGTCCGTATACTCCCTGCGTATCCTGGAAAATATCCCGGGCACGTCCCAATCCCCCAGTTCCTCCGCGGCGACCACCCTCGGCCTCACTGATGAGCTCTTTACAAAAGGCAAAAGATATTTAAAGCAAGTAATGCTTCCCTTCTCCGCCAGTATCGTTTCCGGCAGGAATTTCAACACATGATATCTGCACGACCCCGTTATACAGGCAAGAGAGTGAACTTCATTCGCACCGATTATAACAAGGTCACCGGAAGAAAAGGTATACAGTCCATCTCCTATCCATATCTGTACCTCTCCCTCGATGCCGTACAGCATCTCTATATAGCTGTGGTAATGCGCTCCGGTACACGGTCCTGCATCGGCTCGCATTTCAAGATACTGCATATCGGAGAGCATCCTGTCGTCTGTAACTATACCCTCGTCATACACATCGGAGGCGGACGGTCTGACGGCCACAGCGCTCTCCAAAGGGCTGTGTGTTTCTTTTTTAAGCGAACAAGAATCCATGATATCCCTCCTGCCCCTATCATATCAATAACAAAAAATTGATATTTTTAAGCAAATTTATTATAGCACATATTTCTGCCGTATGCTATACTTAACTCGGAAATCATTTATATTTGATACCGCGTTCGATATTGCTTAAGGTACCGGGCTCAATGTTGCTTTCGATATCTACATCCGATCCGCGGATCAAAAAATCCCGAGCATCATAACGCGGAGCCGGAAACGAGCTCTGCAAAATAAAAAAAGGAAGGTATCCGGTATGAGAATAGGTATAATAAGGAACTGTAGCGACCCCGCATCCTACGACTTCGTACGGGACAAGGGGATGTCCTTTATGGAGATCTGCTGCAACAATACGGAAGAGGCCAACAACTTCATTGAAAAATCCGTATTTATCAGGGACAATCTTGCCCGCACCGGGATAAGTCTCTCCTCGGTCGGAAGATGGAACCATACTCTCAATAAAGGCGGCACGGCAGACAGCGCCGAAAAAGAGGTCTATTTCAGACAGCTCGACACTGCGGTATCTCTCGGAGCCAAGACATTTGTCTGCGGATTCAATCGTGACGATAGCGTCAGCCTGTATAAAAACCTCACAGGTGCTATAAACTTTTTTGCCGAGCTTATCGATAGGGCGAACGGCAGGATAAAAGTCGCAGTTCAGAACTGCAACTGGAACAATTTTATAGTATCGCCCGACGAGTGGAAAATAGTGCTAGGAGAACTGCCTGATCTCTATCTCAAATACGATCCGTCACATGCATATTCCAGAGGTGCAAACTACCTTGCCGAGCTCAGCGACTGGGGCGACCGCATAGCGCACTTCCATGTAAAGGGCATAATACGAGCAGGTCAGCGCGGTATCGACGATCCTCCGGCAGGAATGGACGACATAAACTGGCCCGGTGTTTTCGCCATACTCTATTCAAGGCACTATGACGGCGACCTGAGCATAGAACCGCACTCCGCGTTCTGGCACGGAGCAATGAGCGAAAAGGGCATCGACTTCACATATAGCTATATAAAGAGATTCGTACTTTAAAAGTTTTAAGCGAAAGGAAGTTTTCAAGCAAGATGGAAGACATAAAGACTATACGCGTCGGGATAATAGGATGCGGAGGCATTGCAAACGGCAAGCATATGCCGGCGCTCAAAGCCGTCAAAAATTGTGAAATGGTCGCTTTCTGCGATATAATAGAGGAAAGAGCGACAAAAGCAGCCGAAAAATACGGTATTGAGGGTGCCAAGGTATATACCGACTATAAAAAATTGCTCAGCGACAAGAGCATAGACGTCGTGCATGTATGCACTCCGAACCGCTCTCACAGCTTCATAACAGTAGACGCACTCGAGGCAGGCAAGCACGTTATGTGCGAAAAGCCGATGGCGATAAATTCCGCTGAGGCAAAAAAGATGCTTGACGCCGCAAAGCGGACCGGCAAACTGCTGACAATAGGATATCAGGGGCGCTTCCGCGCTAATTCGCTATATATGAAAAAGGAGGCTGAGGCAGGCACCTTCGGGGAAATATATTACGCAAAAGCCACTGCCCTGCGCCGCCGCGCCGTTCCGACCTGGGGCGTTTTCCTCAACGAATACGAACAGGGAGGAGGGCCTCTCATAGACATAGGAACACATGCGCTCGATCTCACGCTTTGGATGATGAACAACTACAAACCGAAATACTGCGTCGGGACCGTGTTCCACAAGCTCAACAACGACCGTGCCACTGCAAACGCATGGGGCGACTGGGACCCTGAAAAATTCACCGTAGAGGACAGCGCATTCGGCTTCATCGTCATGGAGAACGGTGCGACGATAGTTCTGGAATCCGCCTGGGCGCTCAACACGCTCGACGTCCGCGAGGCCGTGACTACTATATGCGGGACAAAGGCCGGCGCCGACATGAACGAGGGGCTCCGCATAAACGGTGTGAGGAACGGCCGGCAGTACGTATTTAAGCCGGACTTTTCCGTCGGAGGAGTCGACTTTAACGAGGGCTCCTCAAAGGAGACTCCCGCCGAGATGGAAGAACGGCTCTGGATAGAGGCTGTAAGAGAGGGAAAACAGCCAGTCACAAAGCCGGAAGAGGCATACTGCGTAACGCGGATACTCGAGGGCATATACGAGTCCGCAAAGAGCGGAAAACCCTATTACTTCAACTGATCTAAAAAAAAAACTCCCCGGTCCGCTTATTGCTGACCGGGGAGTTCTTTTATGCCGGGATTATCGGCATCATTTCTCACTTAGATAAATATTTTTGATAGTGTGGCAGAAATAGTCGGGAATGTTGGCAGCTGACGAGAATCCGTATATAAATACATATTCATTCTCATATTCACATCCCGCGAAGGAAACCACCTGGCTCCCTGCATTATCCGCTATTTTCGTTCCGTCCAAGAGCGATATATAATTTACCGTACCGTCATCATTCTTTGTATATGCAAGTTTGTAATCCATCAGTATATCTCCCTCTGAACCTGTTTTTTCTCCGCTGGAGAGATCTACTATGTAGAGCATCGTCTTGCTCGGCTCACCGTCATTCTTGACCTGAGTCGTATACAGCAGTTTATTACCCGCGAAAACGGTATTGGTACGCTTATCCGGGATACTTGTCAAATACGTTCCGTCGACAGAATATACGGAATCATAGTATATATAATGCCCGGTCTGAATGAGCGAGCCCATATTAAACATCATCTCACTTGAATTTTCGCCGGATATAAAGGTTATCTCATCCTTGCCCTTGAATATATGATAGTTTTCCGAGCCGTCTATCATGAGCTTGTATTCATCCATCCAGTATATCTCACACGCCCCGGGAACCATCGCCTGTATATCTACGGCAACGTCCAATCCGTCATCAAACGCCTGTACTATATAGGAAGAGATGGTCTTTGCATCGTTGATATAATAGCCGTAAGCCAAGCCGCACTTGCTGTAATCTTCGATGTAATCTATCTTATCTATTATGAAGTCAAAATTCTTTTTCTCTTCTATTTTGCCGTTTTTGAGATTGTATGTATAGGTGATGAGATCGTACTTATTGGAATCGACGAAGTAAGAATACTTCTTGCTGTCGTTCGGTATATTGATATTGACCTGGAACACGAGCTTTTCTTCTATATTTCCGCAGAAGTGTATATCGTCGTTGTTATAACCTGTCGCGGCCGCCACATCGGTAAAGCGCAGGAAATTCTTATCCGAATCAAAAACGGACACACAGTTGTTGTAAACATCATAGTAAAACCTTCCGGCTTTGACATCGTCCGTGCTGAACTGCGGAGCGGGAGAGTTGCCCTCGCCCGATGAAAAGAATTTATAAGCCTCACCGTTGACCAGCTGTATGGAACTTCCGTCAGAGAAGCGGATCGATTCATCGGTATCAACTACGAAATAATTATTTACGTTCGAGGAGTTCGGAACACTTATATTCTTGATCAGCCCCGACTCGGTATAGAAATTATACTCCGTAGCGGTATTGTCGCTGCTTGGGGTTTTGAGAATATACAGGTTCGGCTTAGTAAACTCAAATGCATATTCAGACTCCGCTATAACCGACTGTGAATCAGCGTTATAAAGCGTATATGTGGTTTTGCCGCTCTCCTCTTTGCTCAGAAGCACGTTTTTCTTAGCGTCAAGAGAAATTATATTATTTCCCTTTGTATCGAGCTTTGTAGAAGTAGACTCGATCTCCAGTATCTTATCGTTGAACAGTTTATCCGAATTTTTAGAAGCGCAGGATACTACCGTGAGTAACATAGCAAGCATAAAGGCTAAAAAAGTCAACCTTTTTATATTTTTTACGATATTCATAAATACTGTCCTCCTTTGGTGTTGTAATTGTATTATAAATAATATATAATTTTTTGTCAATAGAATATTTAAGATTTGTTAAATTTTGAATTTGTATATTCTCATCATATTCAGCGACACCTATATAATAAATGCTTCTTCAAATGAAAAAATGCAAAAAAAGAGGCACCCGTCATCCGGGTGCCTCCGAACCGCCTGCGCGGTATCAGTTGTTATAGAAGTCAACAAGCTTCTTAAGACGCTCGTACTTAGCCTTAGCCGTTGCCTCAGCCTTCGCAAAGAGGACCTTTGCCCTCTCCGGGAACGCCTGTGCAAGACGGGTATAGCGAGCCTCTCCGTTGATGAATGCCTGGTAGTCGCCGGTAGGCTCCTTGCTGTCGAGCGTGAAGGGATTCTTGCCCTCGGCCTTGAGCGCAGGATTATACCTGAACATCTGCCAGTAGCCTGCCTCGACCGCCTTCTTCATCTCTGCCTGGCAGTTAGCCATTCCGCCCTTTATAGAGTGCATCTCGCAGGGAGCGTAACCGATTATGATAGAAGGTCCGTGATAAGCCTCTGCCTCTGCCATCGCCTTTAGCGTCTGATTCATATCCGCACCCATAGCTACCTGAGCGACGTATACGTAACCGTAAGACATTGCGATCTGAGCGAGGTCCTTCTTGCCTATCGCCTTTCCGGCAGCGGCAAACTGCGCGACCTGGCCTATATTGGACGCCTTGGACGCCTGTCCGCCGGTGTTGGAATATACCTCGGTATCAAAGACCATTATATTGACATCCTCGCCGGAGGCTATGACATGGTCAAGTCCTCCGAATCCGATATCATATGCCCATCCGTCTCCTCCGAAGATCCATATGGACTTCTTGGAGAGGTAATCCTTGTGCTTGAGTATCTTATCCTTGAGCTCATCCTTGCAATCGCAGGACTCGAGCATCTTTACGAGCTTATCCGTAGCGGCGGCGTTGAGCTTTCCGTCGTCCTTAGTAGCGAGGTATTCCTCGATGACTGCCTTCTTGTCGGCATCCTCTACCTTCTCAAGGAGCTCCTTGACATATCCGATAAGTCTCTCTCTTAACGTCTTCTGTCCGATATACATACCGAAGCCGTGCTCAGCGTTGTCCTCAAAAAGCGAGTTCGCCCATGCGGGACCGTGGCCGGAGCCGTTATTTACGGTGTAAGGAGTTGCAGGCGCGGAGCCGCCCCATATGGAGGAGCATCCGGTCGCGTTGGATATATACATCCTCTCACCGAAGAGCTGAGTGATGAGTCTTGCATAAGAAGTCTCGGCGCATCCTGCGCAGGAGCCGGAGAACTCGAGCAGCGGCTGTTTGAACTGCGAGCCCTTGACCGTCGTATCTGCAAACGGGAGACCCTTCTTTTCTTTTACATTAGCGACCGCATAGTCGAATACCTTCTGCTGTGCGAGCTGGCTCTCCTGAGGAACCATCTCGAGCGCCCTCTTCTCAGGTTTGGTCGGGCACGCCTTTACGCAGAGCGTACATCCCATACAGTCGAGCGGGCTCACTGCTATCGTGAACTTATAATTCTCGCAGCCCTTGCCGGTCATCTTTGCGGTGAACTTGGTCTCGGCAGGAGCGGCAGCAGCCTCCTTCTCATCCATAGCGAAAGGACGGATAGCTGCGTGAGGGCACACGAACGCGCACTGGTTGCACTGTATGCAGTTTTCAGCATGCCATACCGGAACGGAAACAGCAACTCCGCGCTTCTCATAAGCTGCGGCGCCCTGCGGGAACGTACCGTCAACATACTTCTCGAATGCGCTGACCTTAAGTGAGTCACCCTGCATGTCGCCTACGGGAATTACTATATTCTTAACGAAATCTACAAGGTCCGCTCTCTTTCCGGTTATCTTGTTCTCCTGAACATCTGCCTTTGCAGAAGACCATGCCGCGGGAACGGTGACCTCATGGATCGCGTCAACGCCTGCATCTATCGCCTTATAGTTCATTGCGACAACGTCCTCGCCCTTCTTAAGATAGGACTTCTTAGCCATGTACTTCATGTACTCGACAGCCTTGTCGATCGGCATGATATTTGCAAGTGCAAAGAACGCAGACTGGAGTATCGTATTCGTTCTCTTGCCCATGCCTATCTCAGCCGCCTTGTCGATCGCGTTCACGGTATAGAACTTGATCTTATTGTCGGCTATGTACTTCTTGGTCTCTGCGCTGAGGTGTTTGTTTAGCTCCTCGTCGCTCCACTGGCAGTTGAGCAGGAAGATACCGCCCGGCTTGACATCCTCGACTATCTTGTAGCCCTTGAGCATGTATGAGGGGTTGTGGCACGCGACGAAGTCTGCCTTTGTAATATAATATGTGGACTTTATCGGTGAGTCTCCGAATCTCAGATGAGATATCGTAACGCCTCCGGTCTTCTTGGAGTCATACTGGAAATACGCCTGGATATACTTGTCGGTGTGGTCTCCTATGATCTTTATGGAGTTCTTGTTAGCTCCGACAGTACCGTCTCCGCCGAGTCCCCAGAACTTGCAGGATATCGTGCCGGCAGGTACGGTATCGGGGCAAGCCTTCTCCGTGAGCGAATGTCCGGTAACATCGTCTACTATGCCGATAGTAAAGTTGCTCTTCGGCGTCTTTGCGGCAAGATTCTCATATACGGCGAATATGCTGGAAGGAGGCGTATCCTTTGAGCCGAGTCCGTAACGTCCTCCGACAACGAGGATATTGTCTCTGCCGGTTTTCGAAAGTGCGGCTACAACATCAAGATAAAGCGGCTCTCCAAGAGCGCCGGGCTCCTTAGTCCTGTCAAGAACGGCTATCTTCTTGACCGTCTTGGGGAGTGCCTCTGCAAACTTCTCGGCTACGAACGGTCTGTAAAGCCTTACTTTGAGCAGTCCGACCTTCTCGCCGTGAGCGTTCAGATAATCTATGACCTCCTCTGCGGTATCGCAGACAGAACCCATTGCAACGATAACGCGGTCAGCATCAGCGGCTCCGTAATAGTTGAAGAGACGATAGTCGGTGCCGAGCTTCTCGTTGACTTTGTTCATATACTCCTCTACGATAGCGGGGAGCGCGTCATAATACTTGTTGCATGCCTCTCTGTGCTGGAAGAATATATCTCCGTTCTCAGCAGATCCGCGGAGTACCGGATGCTCCGGATTGATGGCGCGGCTGCGGAATGCCTCGACAGCATCCATATCTACCATTTCGGCGAGATCCTTATAGTCCCACGCCTCTATCTTCTGTATCTCATGAGAGGTACGGAATCCGTCAAAGAAGTTGATAAAAGGAACTCTGCCTTTTATAGTCGAAAGATGAGCTACCGCGCCGAGGTCCATGATCTCCTGCGGGTTGGTCTCGGCGAGCATGGCGAAACCGGTCTGACGGCACGCGTATACGTCCGAGTGGTCTCCGAAAATATTGAGCGCATGAGACGCTACGCATCTTGCGGAAACATGGATAACGCAGGGGAGGAGCTCTCCTGCTATCTTGTACATGTTCGGGATCATCAAGAGAAGTCCCTGTGATGCGGTATAGGTGGTAGTAAGCGCGCCTGCGGCAAGAGAACCGTGTACCGCGCCTGCGGCGCCGGCCTCCGACTGCATCTCAACGACCTTGACATTGTCCCCGAAAATATTCTTGGCCTCCTCGCCGAAAATATTTTTGTTGGACGCAGACCAGGTGTCCGTCACCTCTGCCATAGGGCTGGAAGGAGTGATCGGATAGATGGCAGCCACTTCCGTAAACGCATAGGAAACATGCGCGGCGGCGGTATTGCCGTCCATAGAAAGCTTTCTTCTTTCTATCATAGATAGAACCTCCGTTTATTATATGTATTCATTTATTTTTACATCCGGTGAAGAGTGAGGTCTCTTCATCTTTAGCATTATAGCACAGATTTGTTTAAAAGTAAAGTACCTTTACTATATAATTACGGATAATTACAGTCGATTTTCAAAAGTGTTCCTGTACAAGCATCAAACCGCGTCCCGTCCCACGGAGCATCGAACTGATTTAAGCCTCTTCCGCTCCTCCTTTCATGTTGACAAAACTATCGTGCGGTTGTATAATCTTTATTGCAAATATGATTGAATGCGCCGCTTTCGCAGGCGCTTAAGGATTGGAGATTAAAAAATGATAGGTGACCGCAAGCTTGTTTTTTCCGGAGTTCAGCCATCGGGAAATCTGACGATAGGCAACTATATCGGAGCAATTAAAAATTTCAAGGAATTTTCCGATGAGTATAAATGCTTTTACTGTGTCGTCGATCTTCACGCGATAACAGTACGTCAGGTCCCAGCAGACCTCAGACGCAGAACATATGAGACGCTTGCGCTCTATATCGCCTGCGGCCTCGATCCTCAGAAAAACACGCTTTTTGTTCAGTCGCAGGTGCCCGCACACGCAGAGCTCGGATGGATACTCGACTGCTATACTATGTTCGGCGAGCTTTCAAGAATGACGCAATTCAAGGATAAAAGCGCAAAAAACGCGCAGAATATCAATGCAGGTCTTTTTACCTATCCGTCACTGATGGCGGCAGATATACTTCTCTATCAAACCGATCTTGTACCGGTCGGGATAGATCAGAAACAGCACCTTGAGCTTACGCGGGACGTCGCAAATAGATTTAACCAGATATACGGCGATACTTTCACAATTCCGGAGGGATATATCGCAAAGGACACCATGAAAATAATGTCTCTCGCCGACCCCACCTCCAAAATGTCAAAATCCGACGAAAACCAGAACGCCGTCGTTTATATCCTCGACTCAAAAGACGATATAATGAGAAAATTCCGCCGCGCCGTCACAGATTCCGGCTCAGCTGTAAAATACGAGGAAGGTAAAGACGGGATCAATAACCTTATGACGATATATCACGCCTTTACCGGAAAGAGCATGTCCGATATAGAGCGCGAATTCGAAGGGCGCGGCTACGGAGATTTCAAAAGCGCCGTCGGAGAGGTGTGCGCAGACGGACTCGCTCCTGTAAGATGTGAGTTCGACCGCATAATCAAGGACAAGGCATATCTGGAGTCAGTTATGAAAGCAGGCGCGGAAGAGGCGGCGTCATACGCACGGCGCACCATGTCCAAAGTCAGGAGAAAGATAGGTTTTGTAAACTAAAGTTCGAAAAAAGGATAAAAGACCGCTCACTGAACAAGTGTACGGTCTTTTTATTTGTCATGACACACATTATCCTGATGTTCTGTTTGCCATTTGCAATATCTATTCTGCTGTCCCCTGTGACTATGAAACTCTCAGCCGTCACAGGAGCCATTGATATCCCCAGCGATTCGCGAAGAATGCATTCTACCCCGATGCCCCGTCTCGGCGGACTTGCGTTTTTTGCCGCCTTTGCCGTCTCAGCACTCATTTTCACCGATCCTTTATCATCAGAGACGGCGGCGCTGATCTCCGGCGGGGCGATAATCGCGGCCCTCGGAGTCAGTGACGATATATATCCTCTCCCGCCCGGAGTCAAGCTTATCGGCCAATGTTGCGCCGCTTACCTGGCGGTATCCATCATCGATATGCCGAACGCGTTCGGATTCGGATTCGACATCCTCATGCTCCCGCAGACCGCCTGCACCGCTTATGCTTTTATAAAGACGGTCACTCTGATAAACGCGCTTAATTTTTCCGACGGGCTCGATGGACTGGCCGCAGGAGAGAGCGCCGTATTTTTTCTCGCGACTACGGTATACACCTTCTTCGCCGGAAACCCCGCGGTCTTCCCTCTCGCCCTGATACTGCTAGCTTCAGTAATAGGCTTTATCCCTTTCAATCGCTACCGGGCGAAAACATTTATGGGAGATACCGGATCGCAATTTCTCGGCTATGCGATCGCCGTGCTGACGCTGACGATGGGCGATGGTGTATATCTTGCTGCAAGCAGCCTTTTCATCCCGCTTCCGATGGCAGATATGATATTTTCAGTCTCGCGCAGGATCCTGTCCGGAAAGAACCCGTTTCGCCCGGACAAGGGACATATTCATCACCGTCTCGTCATGCGCGGGTTTTCGCATCCTGGAGCGGTAAGATTTCTCGTCGCAGTCTCGGCTGTCTGCGCGGGGATCGGAGTATATGCGGCACTGCTCCACCCGATCAGCTGATGCTGAAAAAGAAACGTAAAACCGCGGGTCTCATTCAGATATGACCCGCGGTTTTCTGTCTTTAAAGATCGGCGCCCTCAAATACCGCGGCTCACCTGCCTGCGCCGCGAGCGTATACTTGCACGGATCCTTTTGAACGACGCGATCCCCGCATCTACCGCAAAGACCGCAACAGCTATCGCGCCCGCGGCGACCACAGTCTCCTCAAGCGACGAATAAACCGCGCCGGTATCTCCGAGAAAGAGAAAATATACCGTCTTGTAAAGCCCTATCCCGGGTACAAGTGCTATCACTCCGCTTATCAAAAACGGTGTCACCGGTATACGGTAATGCCTTGCCATGATCCATGCTACCGCGTCCGCAGCGGCGGAAGCCGAAAGTACAGCCGACCCCTCGCTGAGCCCCCATGCAAGGCAGAGCACATATACTGCCCACACGCCGGCGCCGCACAGCGCACACGGAGGTATATAACCTGCCGGAACATCGAGCAAGGCCGCGAATGCCGCGGCAGATATCCCGGCGGCAACGGAAGTCATAAATATTTCAAAAGGAGTGCTCGGTGAGGAGATAAAGCTCAAATTCATATTTGCCGCCGCGCCTCCGGCGGCCGACAACTTAAGTCCAAGGAACACTCCGACCGCTATGGAAACGGCTGACAGCAACGCCTCAAGTCCTCTCGATGTCGCCGATATATAATCTCCGTAAAGCGTATCTCGCACCGCGTTGGTCACAGTTATTCCAGGGAGCAGGGGTATTATCGAGCCTATTATCATATACTGTATCCTGAGCTGATATCCGCCCGAAAAACTCGCATATGCAAAAGCTATACTGACAGAAAGGACAGTAGCGGCGGCTGACCCGAGCACGTTTATCAGAAAATCTCCGCGTATTATCCTGCTCAAAAAAACGCTGAAAAGCGAAAGCACAGCCCCGCACAGCGCCGCTCCTGCCGTCTCGTACGCATCCCTGCCGTACACAAGCGCAAATCCCCCGGAGGCTATGCATGTAAGTACAGCGCTCCATACCGGCGGAAGACCCGCCCTTTCTTCTATGAGTGAAAGCCGTCTCAGCGCCTCAGCGCTGTCTATCCTGCCTGAGCAGAAATCGCGCGAGACGGAATTCACCCGGCATATATCGCCTATATCCGTAACGGATCCGAATACGCGGCGGGTCAAGGTGACCGTTTCTTTTCCTTCCGCGCAAGCGCTCAGAGTGAATCCGGTCGAAAACACGAGCGCCTCAGAGCTGTCCGAATGCGCGGACATCATCCTGACCAGCGTATCCTCGACGCGGTGAGTCTCGGAACCTGCCCTTATAAGTATCTCTCCCGCCTTTGCGGCTACCTCCGCGGCCGAACGGCAGTCTGAGATCATACCGTCTGCATTTGCCATCTGCTCCTCCGTGCGCGTACAGCCGCGCTCTCCGGTATTTGAACCGGCCTTTTATTTGAAGTATTTCCCAGAGGCACTGCAACGATACGTCAGCAACACGCAAAAAGCGCGGCATATGCCGCGCCTTTCCGATTTTTTGCGTATATACATCCTTATAGCTTCAGGATATGACAAAACTGAATTCTCCATCAGTCCCGGGTGCTTTCAGTGTAAGGTCGATACAGCGGAAAAGGAGCGGTCTTCCGCCATGATCCGCCGTCTCCACATCACTGACGGACGGAGAGAACAGCGCCGCATCAAAGCTCATTTTCATTGTGTCGTCTCCCACGCTCAGTACTATCTCACCGTCCCCGACCGAGACATCCGCCTTTGTGACAAAGCGCTCTACAAAGCTCTCCGGAGCGGCGGCAAATCGAAAGCTGTCCGTCACGGTGAGCCGAGGTATTTCCGGATCAAAATCGATCTTTCTGGTCAAGGATACAAGCGAATCCTCACGGTAAGCGCGGCGAAATTCCATCGCTATGCCTCTGTCCGTCACCTTTACATCCTCCGCGAAAGAGTCCTTGCCCGCGGCCTGGAATTTTCCGTTTATTATCGGAACACTATGTCCCTGCGAGCCGCAGTGAGGGAAGGTATATCGCTCTCTGCCGAAATACTGCTTGCTGTACTCGCCGGAGCCTAGATCGCAGAAAAACTCGTTTCCGTTTTTAAACGTTATAAAATGTCCGATATCATTATGGTTGTGCGGCTCATTGTTGTTCCCCGCCTTTGCAGCTACTCCGAAATTGTCCTTTCCGCTCGCAACGTACCACTGTGCGCAGTCGAAAGTATATATACGCCGCGTCCCGTCAGTCTCCGTGGGGCGCTCAGACGGGCACCATATAAAGCTGCGAAGATCCCTTGCAAATCTGTGACAGCCCTCCCGATCGACTGTTTCGGTCATATTTACACCGGCCGGTATATCTATTTTCCCGTATTTTTCCGACAGAAACGAGATAAAGCCCGCACCTATACCGCCGCGGCTCCCTCCGTCGGAAAAACTGACCGTCCTGCTGCCATAAAAAAACATTTTGAATGGGAAAAGCGCGACTTTTTTGGTCTTTTCTTCAGAGAAGAGATCTATTTTTCCTCCAGTCCTGCGGCTCAGCATATCTGCGTAATAACAGAAATATCCGAAGCCGTAATGCCAGTATCCCATTCCCTCAAGGCAGACTCCGTCGTCCGTAAAACCGGACATAAAGCTCCTCATCGAAACCAGCGTCTTCATTATTACATCCGCGAGTTTTTCCTCGTCTTCGATCTCGCATATCGATGCCATGCCTACCGAGCCGGCGCATACCGCCGCCCAGTTGTTGGTGGACTTATACCACCAGAAGTCGGACATATCCGAATACAGATATCTGTCCGTTATTCTAGCCTTTATCTCGCGTCTAGCCCTCTCGGTCACAAGCGGATTTAGCCTTTTCCCGAGGAGCTTTATTATCTCGGAGAGAGCCTGTCCGGTCTCGGCGGCAAAGAGATCTATCGTATATCTGTCCGGCTGATAGCTGGCATATATCCCCTGGTCTCCGCTCATGTGAGCCGGAAGCGCCCAGGTATACTCGTCACATATAGCCCATATCGTATCCTCGAGCCGGGATATGTCATCGTCTCCGCCTCCCAAAAGCGCAGACAGCGCCCATGTCTTGAGATGGCCTCTGTGCATAAAATAACCGCGCTCCGAATACTCGAACTGCGTCCTGTCCCCGTCCGCCTCAAAGCGCTTGAAAAGGGAAAACGGTATAGAATAAAGCGGTCTCTCTGCATAGAATTTCCTGCATTCCTCAAGCGACCTGAAGTTGTCGGACAGCAACGGATTTGCGCGCATATTCCTGATCCTGTTTTCATCAAGGCTCCATATATCCCTGCCGGAATTTGCCCTGAGAGCCTCCAGCACCTGCTCTCTCGTATAGTCAAACATACTTTGCCCTCCCGGTCTGTATCATATTTATATTCAAGAGCGAGTATATCACAAAAGGCCGCTCTGTGTCAATCCCGGAGCGGCTTTTTGCTCTATATTTTGATTTCGGCATTTTTTATAAATAAATTATTATACGCTAGTTATAATACACGCCTGATCACAAAACGCAGGCGAAAACCTTTTCCATGATCTGAGCATGCAGTTTTTTCACACGGTTGTTTGCCTCTATGGCTTTTTCCGCATATCTGCCGCTGTCAGTGACATACGGAGCACGGTTTTCAATAACTTTTCCTCATTGGCGCCCTCATCACTGCCTGATTTTCTCCGCTGAAGCTTTTTTGTCTTACCACGGTAAAACCGGGGGGTTTATTTTCACGCCTGAAGACACCAATAATAAATCCGGCTTGCATAAACAAGCCGGATTTATGTATAAAGGCTACGAAAAAGATATTTTTCGTGGGTTGCGATAAGGATTCGAACTCAAGTAAAATATAATGCTTTTCGACCATCGGGAGAAAAGCTACATCAGCACCTCTTCACTATTCACTATTACTTATTACTTGCCAAAAAACGACAAGAGGTTTTAGTGAAAAGTGAAGAGTGAAAAGTGAAAAAGTAAAAACGACAACCTTCTGTCGAAGATTGTCGTTTTTTGGCTGCGGAACCAGGATTTGAACCCAGACGAACAGAGTCAGAGTCTGCTGTGCTACCATTACACAATTCCGCAAGGTCTTATCTGAGACTGCAAAACATTGTAGCACACAAGGTTTTATTTGTCAAGCGTTTTTCCCAATATTTTTGTCAGTTGTCGGAATTTTCACCGGGTCCCTCATCCGTGCCTGACTCAGATCCGGCATCAGATCCGGTCCCAGATCCTGTCTCGGATCCTGTCGCATGATCTCTCTCCGCACTTCCGTCAAAATCCATTTTCCTGCGTCTCAGCAGCAGTCTTCCCATCGCCTCGGAGTTCCACGGTATAAGCGGGTACAGATAGGAGTACTTACCGTTTATGCTCCTGTTTGTCGCTACTGCGGCCAAAGTGAACACTATGCCGCCGATAAAGCCGAAAAGTCCGAATGCGGCGGTAAGCAACAACGTTATTATTCTCATGAATTTAAGCGCATATCCGAGCTCGTTGTTGTGCTGAGCAAAGTTTGCTATCGCTATGACCGCCATATAGAATATCACATCCTCGCACAGCCAGCCGACGGACACCGCAAAATCTCCGAGGATCAGGGCGCCTATTATGCTAAGGGAGTTTGAAAGCATATTCGGAGTGTTCATTGATGCAAGTTTGAGCACATCTATCGCTATCTCCGCAAGCAAAAGCTGAAACAGTATCGAAAACGCGCCGGTGGTATCCGGTATCAAGAACCTGAGCCGCTCCGGCAACACGCTCGCGTACTGAAGCAACAGATACCACAACGGAGTAAGGATAACAGACATGATGAGCGAGAACATACGCACTATCCTGAGGTATGAACCGGTCAGCGGAGGAGTGTAGTAATCGTCGGTCTGCTGGAGAAAATCAAATATAGACGTCGGCAGTATCATCGCCTGCGGCGCAGTATCGCACAGGACTATCACGCTCCCCTCCATCAGCTGAGCGGCAGCGGTATCCGGGCGCTCCGTCGTCCTTATCTTCGGAAAGGGGTTATACCACTTGCGCCTTATCATGCTCTCAGCCAGGCTCTGAAAGCCGAGAGTGAGCGAGCGCGGCTTTATACGGTCTATGAGTTCGCCTATCTCCCGGACATATCCGTCATCGGCTATCCCCTTCATATAACACACCACTATATCCGTATTAGACGCTCCGCCTACATTGTGGTACTCCATCGTCAGCCTGGGATCCCTTATCCTGCGTCTTATGAGAGTCGTATTGAACACGAGCGTCTCAACAAAGCCGTCGTGAGAGCCCTGCATGACTCTGTCGGAATCCGGCTCTCCGGTCGGACGTGCGGGATAGCTCCTTGTATCGACCAGCACTGCCGTATTTCCGAAAGTACTGCCGAGTATCGCCGTCTGCCCGGACAGCACCGCGAGTATCACTTTGTCCTCATCCGAGGTGACCTCCACCTCGACGTACGGTATATTGGCGCGGATGAATTCCTGAGCATCAGGAGTCAATGATTCAAGCTCAAGCAAGAATTGCATGACCCTCTGCATTATTGAATCCTTTACAAAGCCGTCTATGAACCACATCCGTATCTCGCCGTCTTCTCCGACTCTCAGCTTGCGTTCAAGTATATCAAAACTCTCTTTACAGCGCAGTCTCTCACTTATACTTTTATAGTTCTCGCCGTAATCATGGCTCAGCTCTTTACTCATATTAAAATACGTTCCCCTGCCTGATATCAAAATATTTCTTTGATATCTTTCCCCGGAATTTTGCGCATTATACTTCATTTACAGGGAAAATATACCTGGATATACCCATATAAAAACGCAAAAATGCCGCAGAGCGCATAGCTCTGAACGGCATATTTGCATAAATGTAAAGTTTTATTTGTATATTAACTTTTCTTAGTGTCTGACGCAGTCGTTTTTTTAAAAAACTGATAGAGGTAGCACGGGATCATCCCGTTATAAAGCTTTCTGACTTTGTCCGCGCGCCTGCCGTAGAGCCTTTCAAAATCGCGGTGCGGAGTTATAACATAAACCTGCCACGGAGACAGCGCCCTGAACCGCTCGCCCATCTCTCTGTATATCCGCTCCGCCTGCTCAGGTGTCATCAGTCTCTCACCGTACGGCGGATTTGTCACTATGGTGCCGCGGACGCCTTCCTCGCGTCTCAGACGGCGGAAATCCTCTCTCAGCACGCTGACCCATTTGCCGACGCCCGCCCTTTTTACATTTGCCTCCGCAACTGCAACGCAGTCAGCGTCTATATCTGATGCGCGCGCCTTAAATCCGCTGTCTATCTCGATGTCGAATGCCTCCTCGCGGGCGCGGGCCCAGACAGCCCCGGGGATCTGCGGAAAAGCTTCGGCGGCAAAAGCGCGACTTCTGCCAGGCGCGATCTTATTGAAAAGCATTGCCGCCTCGATCGGTATCGTACCGGAGCCGCACATAGGATCGCAGAACAATACATCCTCGCGCGGCCGCGATATCGCCGCCATAGCCGCGGCTAGAGTTTCACGTATCGGCGCCGCGCCGGAATCCGGGCGGTATCCCCTTTTGTGCAGAGGGACTCCGGATGTATCTATCATAAGATCCGCTCTGTCGGACAGCAGAAAAAATTCTATCTGATATTTTACCCCGTCCTCCGGGAGCCAAGAGAGCGAATATTTTTCGCCGAGCCGGGAAGCGACGGCTTTTTTTATTATCGCCTGGCAGTCAGGTATAGATATGAGCGCGGATCTGATCGAATGCCCCTTAACCGGGAAAGAATCCCTGACTCCTATCCACGCCTCCCAAGGCAGAGCTTTTGTGCCCTCGAACAGCTCCTCAAAAGTTGCGGCGCCGAAAGAGCCGACAAGGATATAAACTCTCTCTGCGTATCTGAGGAAAATGTTCGACAGCGCGATCCCCTCCTCATCGGCAATGAAATATACCCTTCCGTCAATGGTTTCTGTGCGCTCGTATCCGAGCGCATTTATCTCCTCGCCGAGCAGGTGCTCAAGTCCGAACAGGCAGGTCGCAACAAGTTTTATCTTCATATGTATCAACCTTTTGTTTCATTTTCCAAGCTTCCGCCGGCCGCCCCTGTATCCGCCGATCCGCGGTCTGGAAGATATCCTTCAAAGATCACCGTGTCAAAACGGTATTTTTTTGAGCGTGATTCCTCGTCCGGATTTTTGACGGTCCAGGCGAACGAAGTGACCCGATATACTTTTTTGATCACGTTATACGCAAAGCTGTCACAGTTCTCGATACCGTACGACAAGAAGTCGGGCCTTGACAAAAAATTCAGAGAAAAAGACGCCAGCACAAAATCGGTCGCCGTCCTGCCTTTCTTTTTTCTCATAAATGCGTCAGACAGCTGGCCGCGGATTATATCCGGTCTCGATTTTCTTAAACGCATCAGCGTAAACGGGTTAAAGGACTCTATCATAAATTTCCCGTGATAATCGCTAAGCACGGAAAGCACTGCCGGCACCGCCCCCCGCTCCGAGCTTTTCTCCTTTATCTCCACAAGGAGGGGAACTCTTCCGTCTATCAAGCGGAGAACATCTGAAAACCGGGGTATTCCTGTTCCCGGCTTTCCGAGCAGCGGCATTCCCGCCAGCTCTTCCGCGGTATATTCAGAGACCTGTCGTCCATTTATACCGCACACACGGTCAAGAGTAAAATCATGAAAGACGACCGGTATTCCGTCCTTTGACAACTGAACGTCAAGCTCGATCGCGTAACCGGCTCCGACAGCCCTCGCAAACGCCTCGACCGAGTTCTCCGGGACTCCCTCTCCGTGAAGTCCGCGGTGCGCGTATCTGAATGACGTAAAGTACTCAAGTTCACGCCGGCGTTTTTTCCCGCAGAAAACATTTACGGCGGCAAAGAAAAACAGCCACAACACAAAAATCAGCAAAACGATGCAGACTAAAGACACCGCCGCTGCAAAAAATATCTTCACGTCACACCTCAGTTATCATTATCAAAATTTTCAAGTACGGATGCGGGCGCCGCCGGACGGTTGTCACCGTGACGAACAAACAGCATCGTCACAAAGGCGAGCATGACGAATACTGCCGCATACGGGAACAGCGTCCTCATGCCTACATAATCCATAAGTACTCCGGACAGGATAGGAGTTACTATCTGCGCCGCCATCGAGGCAGTATAGTAATATCCGGTATACCTGCCTACATTGCCGCCGCGCGCAAGCTCCACTACCATTGGGAATGAATTTACGTTTATCGTCGCCCAGGCTATACCTGCAAGCGCGAAAAGCAGAGTCATAAGCCATTCGGGAGACCCGGAGGTTATGAAGCTCGCACCTCCGAAAGCGAGGAAAAGCATCGCTACTCCCGCAAGTATAGTCTTTTTCCTTCCGATCTTAGACGCCACTATCCCGACCGGAATGTACGCGACGACCGCCGCCGCCTGTGCTATCAGCAGAGACACTGAATAGGATATGTGAAGTTCGTTCGTAGCGTATATCGAATATTTGGATATGACAGCGTTATAGCCTATGAACCAAAGTGCTACCGACGCGAGGATAAATACGAGCGACGTCATCTTGTCCTTTGCCAGACGTCCGCCGTCCTCAGCCTCTGTGTCTGCACCATCTGCGGCGGGCTCCGCATCGATCTTCAGGCTGTCCTCCTCCATATCGCGTGCCCAGCGGGTCTCACGGACAGTTGCCAGAAATATTGCAAGTCCCACGAGCATGACTCCGCAGACCGCCGCTATGTACGCGCGGAAATCCGTCTTTCCGACCTCGCTCGTATGAAAAACCGTCGCGAAAGCGAGCACGATTATACCGCCCGCGGTACCCATCAGATTTATTATCGCGTTTCCCTGTGAGCGGAGCGGCTTTACCGTGACGTCCGGCATCAGCGCCACCGCGGGAGAACGGAAGGTCGCCATAGATATGAGCGAGAGCAGGAGCAGTACTATGAAAAGCGCCAGATCATCGGCAAAACTCAGCGCGACAAAGGCGCAGACCGCCGCTATCGTTCCGAAAAAAATATATGGTGTACGTCTGCCGTAACGAGTCTTCGTCTTGTCCGACAAAGCCCCGAAAAGCGGGAGCATAAATACCGCAAATATATTGTCCAGCGCCATTATGAATCCCGAGCCCGCCTGAGACATATTGAATTTATTGGTAAGTATCAGAGGTATTATGGTATCGTACGCCTGCCAGAATGCAGATATCAAAAAGAACGCAAATCCGACCAGGATCGTCCTCTTGTAGTTAAGTTTCATACACGGATGCCTCCTTGCCTGTCAGCTGAATTAGAACGCCGCGGCGTCCCTCCGTATTTTACCATAACGGCGCCGCGTTGTCAAACAAAAAGAGCAACGTGCATACGGCACCTTAGTCATGTACACAAACAGTATGGCAAAATATAAATTTTCTTGACAAAAATATCGCGCGACTTTATAATAATGTATATTGTTATATTCTGTTTTTTGTTTAAATATCAGCTATATCAGTTAATATTTAGAAATATCAACAATTAAAATCAAACTGTAATTTGTAACTGTGATTTATAAATATACAAATTCGCAATTACGCACGTATACCGCAGGATATATCCCGGCCGCGTGCCGTCCTTAACACAAAATCGCTCCGCTATTCCGGCGCCATTTGCCTGTATACGGGTCTGGCACGGCATATTCGGTCAGAAAGGTCAGTCCATATGAGTTTCGGTAAAAGAGAAAAGCTAAGCATATACCTGTCAGTATCGGCTCTTATACTATTGCTTTGCTCGATACTTCTTTACAAATACGTTTTCCTCGGCTACGAAATACTGGGACGAGGCATAGCGAGCGATCTTCTGCGCATAAATCTGCCGACGTATTACATGATATATGACAATATCGGCAAAGGCATGTGGTCATGGAACATGGGGATAGGGACAAGCATGATGAGCCACGGGGACGCAATGTTCGACCCTTTCACATATGTCTGCTTCATTTTCGGCAGGGACGGCATACCGCACATGATGGCGTGGTGCCTCATAGTAAAGCTTATCGCAGCAGGACTGTGTTTTGCCCTGTATCTGCGCCGTCTGTCTCTCGGAAATACCGCCGTAATTTTCGGCTCTGTCCTCTATGCTTTCTCCGGATACCATATGATAATGGGGCTCAATCTTGCGCTTGGCACAGTATGCGTATATTTCCCACTTATCCTGCTCGGACTTGAGCAATTCATATGCGAAAACAAAAAACTGCTGCTGATAATATCTCTTTCTCTGACAGCCATATATTTTTACTATTATTTTTACATGTGCGGGATAATCTCCTGCATATACCTGATCGTACGCCTGGCGATACGAAGACCGGGGGTCAAAAGATCCGCGCTTAAGGTCGGAGGGCTGGCCCTGGCAGGTATCTGCTCTGCCGCGATCGCCATGTTCGTACTGCTGCCGCAACTGTCGATCGTGCTGAGTAATGCAAGGGTCACCGGCGGCACCGACACTCAGCTGTCGCAGGAGCTTTTTAAAATAGATTACGTCACTCTCTGCACCGCAGTTCTGCGTTCTTTCGGGAACGATATGCTCGGAAGTCCGTTTGACTTCGGATATATGGGATATTCAAACGACTACTTTCAGCTATCCTCATCCCTTTCGGTCGCAGTGATAATATTCCTGTTTCAGGCATTTGCGCTCAATAAAAAGAGCCGTCCGGCCATCGCCGTATCCGTTGTGCTCATTACTGTAGCTACCGCCATACCATTTTTCTCATATATAATGAACGGGTTCTCAACGATAAATTTCCGCTGGTATTTTGCAGTATCCGCAATGCAGGCGCTCGCGCTTGCCGCAGGTATAGACGCGGTAATAAAGGCTCGCCGCTTCAGTTTCCCTGCTATGGCGGCATCCATGCTGTCCACGGCATTGCTCATATACTGCTCTATAAACACCCTCTCAAAGACGATGGCGGAGAAATATTTGACCGACAAAGAAGACAACTACCGTGCCCTGTGCGAGAGCGCAAAAAGCTCTGCGGATACGATCATATTCGTATTTACAGGCGTTTGCGTGATCTGGGCGATGCTGTCCTTGCCGGATTTTTTGCGAAAGCATTTGCCCTCACACACTGACGCTGTCCACTCTGAAAATGCCGGTATGCGCAGGATCTCAGATTCAGTTACAAGATGCTCCGCCGTGTTTCTGGCGTTTATAATTATGACGGTAGAGCTGAGATCCAATTATCTCGTTTGGTTCACAAATGACGGGCTCGCGGTCGACTACGGCAATTCCGGAGAACCTTACAGCTCATATGAAGATGCTAGCCTTGAACTCATACAGAGCATCCAGTCTTCAGACAACGGATTTTACCGCATCAATAAGGACTTTGATTCGATCCTCACCATAGAAAAGATCACATCGGAAAACGACGCAATGGCTCAGAGATATTTCGGGCTGAAATGCTATAATTCCTCAAACAACAGAAGTTATGTCAATTTCCTCCAGAAAATGGGGATATATGTAGCTCTTTACTACAACGTAGAACATTACATCCAGAACGGAGTTACTCCGGAAAACATCACCGGTCCGGATCTTAACTTCATACACGGAGTTTACGACCGATATATGCTGATGAGCTATCTCGGCGTAAAATATTTCATATCCGAAGGCCCCCGGTCGGATCTCCCGGATTATTTCTCCTATCTCAGAGATGAAAACGGTCTATTCGTCTACCAGAACAGCGCCGCAATGCCCCTCGCATTCGCAAACAGGACGCTCGTGTCATACGACGATTTCATGGAAGCAGACGACGAGACTAAGGATCTTATCCTGATGAACGCAACGGTCGTAACGGCGGAGACTGCGGAAAAATACGGACTGTCCGTCTCTCCGATCGCCGATTATACCGTTTCCGACTCTGCAAGCAATGCCGCCAGTCTCCGCTCCTCATTCGAGCTTATCTCATTTTCAAACGACCGGGTCGTATTTGACGTGGATATAACCAGCGGAGCGCGCATCCTGTCATTCTCGGTCCCTTATGACAGCGGATGGAAGGTATACGTCGACGGTCAAAAAACCGATACCGTAAATGTAAATATATCTTTGCTCGGAGCCATTGTCCCGGAAGGAGAGCACACAATAGAGCTGAGATATTCTCCCTCATCTTACAGCATCGGGATCGCAGTTTCCGCGGTATCGGCTCTGGCAGGTGCGACGGCACTCATTCTGACGAACATCGGACCTATCACCGCCGCTCTCGGATCGGCGCGCAAAAAGCTCCGCGGCTTTGCAGAAAGATCAATGAAAAAAGCGCGCGGCAATCCGGCGGATGACATCACGCCGCGCAGAGGTTAAAAACATGGACATAATAGATTTTCCCGCGACATGCTCTGACATGCCTCAGTTGACTGCCGCACTCGGTTTTTTCGACGGAGTCCATCTAGGGCACAGAAAGATAATCGAAAAGGCGGTTTCCATCGCAAAAAACAGCGGAACATCTCCCGCTGTCGTCACCTTTCGCTCCGAGGACCCGGGCATCAAAAGCTCCTCACCCAGGATCACGGACACGGAGCGAAAACTGGAGATATTTGATTCTCTCGGAGTGGAACGCGTCATTTTTTTGCCTTTTTCAGAAGTATCATCACTGACGCCCAAGAGCTTTGTCAAGGATATCCTGACGGATACGCTTTCTGTAAAAACAGCAGTATGCGGCTTCAATTACCGCTTCGGCAAGGATGCGACCGGGGATTCACGCATGCTTGAAAGGCTGATGATGGACGAGGGCGAGAGAGCCGTCGTATGCGATGAGGTCATTGTCGGCGGCACGCCTGTAAGCTCCTCTTTGATAAGAGAACTGCTGGAGGACGGCGCGGTAGATTCCGCGGCAAAGTTGCTCGGAGATAATTACACAGTGATCCTCCCGGTAGTTCACGGAAAACAGCTTGGCAGACGCATCGGGTTCCCGACCGTCAACCAGATACAGCCGGACGGGATGGTAAAGCTCAAAAACGGAGTTTATGCGACTCGGGTCACATTTAACGGAAAAAGCTACCGAGGAGTCACCAACGCCGGACTGCGTCCTACTGTGGAAAACGCGGTCAAGGCCAATCTCGAAACGTATATAGAAGACTTCAGCGAAAATATTTACGGCGAGACAGTAAGGATAGAATTTTTGAAATTTATCCGTCCGGAGATCCGCTTTCCCAGCGTGCAGGATCTTATAAAGCAAATAAAACTTGACGTTTCGGAAGTAAGCAAAGGAGAGTTATGATCATGAACAGCGGAGAATGGTGCAAACTAACGGCAGAGGGAAAAAGGCGCGACCTCGACACGATCAGCGCCGTTATGAGCATGATAGACAGCGCGATAATGATAGAAGATTACAGCGATTTTGACGTTAACGGAATGTACGGCGAGCTCGTCGACGATGAGATACTGAATGCAGACCGCGAGACAGTACGGGTATCTGTATTCGTGCCGTCGGAACGAAACCCTGCGGAGGCGCTTTCCTTTCTGCGCGACAGGTTTTCATGCCTCGGTACCGATGTATCTTTGTCCGCCTCAGACATAAAAGAGGAGGACTGGGCGGAAAACTGGAAGAAATACTACAAGCCTGTCAGAATGGGCAGGATAACTATAGTTCCGGCATGGGAGCAGTACTCTCCTGAGAGAGGAGAAATAACGGTGCTCATGGATCCCGGAATGGCTTTCGGGACCGGGACTCACGAGACGACACGGCTGATGATAGGCATGCTGTCTGACTATGTACGCGAGGGGGAACGCTTTCTCGATGTAGGCACAGGCTCGGGCATACTGTCTATATGCGCGTCAAAACTCGGAGCGGCGGAGGCAGTTGCCTGCGATATCGATCCGGTAGCGGTCAAGGTAGCGGAGGAAAACGCAGCCGTTAACGGCTGTCGCAATATAACCTGTCTCGTATCCGATCTTTTGTCCGCGGTAGAAAGCGGCGAAAAATTCAGTTTCTGCGCGGCTAATATCGTCGCCGATATAATAATAAGAATGCTCCCCTCGCTCTCGGGCATGCTCCGGGACGGAGCTCTGGTTGCGCTCTCCGGGATAATAGGAGACCGGGAGACCGACGTGGCGCAGGCGCTGAAGAACGCAGGGTATCGGATCTTGGAAACCAGGCACGAAAACGACTGGGCGGCGATCCTGGCGCAAAAGCCCGGATGTGCTGACAAAAACAGCGGCGCAGGAGTCTGATATGCATCATTTCTTCATCCCGTGGGAAAATTTTTCAGGCGAGACGGCAATGATCACCGGCGAGGACGCCTATCATATAGCCCGGTCGCTCAGGATGGCAGAGGGCGAATCCGTCACTGTCTGCACACCGGACGCGACAGAACATCTCTGCTCGCTTATAAGGATCAGAGACGACGAGTGTATCCTATCGGTCATATCCTCTCAAAGAAGCCGTGCAGAAAGCCGTGTCCGAACGGTATTATACCAGGCGTACCCTAAAGGTGACAAGCTCGAGCTCATAATTCAAAAAGCAGTTGAGCTCGGCGTATACAAAGTCGTTCCTTTTGAATCCGAACGATGCGTGAAACGTCCGAAATCGGATAAAATAGAAAAACAGACCGCAAGACTACGCAAGATAGCTCTCGAAGCTGCAAAGCAATGCGGGCGCGGTGTAGTGCCGGAGATTTCCGGACCGATCTCTTTTTCAGATATGATCCGTGACGCCGGCGAGAACTGCGATGCCGTACTGTTCTGTTACGAAAACGAAAAAACAGAGAGCCTTTATTCCGCGCTCAAGGCTCTTTCGCCAAGCCTCAGTGAGAAAGATCCCCCCAGGCTGGGCATCATAATAGGGAGCGAAGGTGGGTTCTCCATATCGGAGGCGAAGGCGGTACTCGATCGCGGATTCCCTGCCGTGAGCCTGGGTCCGCGCATACTGCGGTGCGAGACTGCCGCCATCTTCGCTCTCTCCTCTGTCTCCTTCTTTTTTGAGCAACAAGCCCCTTTTGTTTAGTGGTTTTTTACGATACGATAAAAAATATTTTTATCAATTTAGTAAATATTTTTGAAAAGTGTATTGAAAAATAACAAAAAATGAGGTAGAATATAGTACAGTATCTATAAATAAAATAGTTTTTTCACTTCCGAAAGGAGATCCGTATATGTCTAATCGGCTGTATCAAAGCATTATCCATCAGATGAAGGACGCGATGAGCAGGACCATAGGCGTCATTGATGAAAATGGCATAATCATCGCTTGCAGTGAACTCTCTCGCATAGGTGAATCTATGCAGAAGATCAGAGAAGAGCTCTCCTACTCCTCAGAGACAGCAGTTATAGACGGCTATACTTACAGATATATATCGGTAGGCGGAAAGGTAGACGGGCTCGTCTTTGTCGAGGGCGAGGACAAGCACGCGGAAAAAATGTCTGCGATACTCGCGGTATCGCTCGGAAATATACGCAATCTCTATGACGACAAATATGACAAGGGCTCTTTCATCAAAAACATTATGCTCGACAATATCCTGCCGAGCGATATATACGTCAAGAGCAAGGAGCTGCATTTCGATAGCGAATGCGACCGCGTCGTTTATATAATAAAGTTCGCGACGCAGGGCTCTACCCTCCCCTATGAGATGGTCCAGGAGCTTTTCCCGGACAGAGAGCATGACTACGTTATCAATATAAACGAAACTGACGTCGTACTTGTCCGTGAAATGGCGGACGGGGCTGAGGAGGACAAGACGGAGGAGCTCGCGCACGAGATCGAATCCAAGCTCTCCTCCGGATACGGGGTCGAGGTATCGATCGGATGCTCTACCGTAGTCGACAACCTCAAAGATCTGGCGAGAGCATACAAAGAGGCGAGGATCGCTCTTGAGGTCGGAAAAGTATTCGATACGGAAAAGAGCGTCATCAGTTACGAAAATCTCGGGATAGGACGTCTTATCTATCAGCTCCCGACCACACTATGCGAAATATTCCTTCAGGAAGTTTTCAAAAAGGGCTCTCTCGATTCTCTCGACAAAGAGACTCTCATGACCGTCCAGAGCTTCTTTGAAAACAACCTCAACGTATCCGAGACCTCAAGAAAGCTTTTCGTACACAGAAACACCCTCGTATACAGACTTGAAAAAATACGCAAGATAACCGGGCTTGACCTCAGACAGTTCGACCATGCGGTCACATTCAAGGTCGCGCTCATGGTAAAGAAATATCTCACCAGCCGGCCCGCAAAGTTCTGATTGATTTTAACATGATCTCTATAAGTATCTGCCCTGCCGAGAATATCAGCGGGGCATTGCTCATAAAATGAAAAAGCATGTAAAGGAAAACGAAATATGTCCTTGAAAAAGACCGCGGTACGGCGCGCGGCGCTGTTTGCAATATTGTGCGCCATTGTCGTTTCCGCGATACTCGTCCTCTCCTCCTGCGGCTCATCCGTCATACGGAGCAAGGAAGAACTGTTGGAAGAGGTCAACTCCTCGGCTTCCCGCTCTTACAGCAACGTATCGAGCTACCTTAAAAAATGGGGTTTCCCGGACAGCGACTCGACCAAGCTGAAATATATAGAAAATCTTTTTAAAAACTACTATGTAGGCGAAATGCCGGAGGTCGGAGACGCCGCGAGATCGGTCGCACTGAACTTCCTTGAAAATTACTATGACGATATCGATCTCAGTGACGAGGACAAGGTCACCGATGCGCTGATAAACTGCTACATCGCCGCTGTGGGCGATAAGTATTCTCACTATATGAACCCGGAAGAATACGAGAGCTACAACGCCGAGATGAGCGGCGAATTCTGCGGTATCGGCGTCTATATTTCATATTCGGCGCTCGACGGGACCTATGAGATCCTGAACGTATTTGAAGACTCTCCCGCAGAGACGGCGGGAATACTCCCCGGCGATTTTATAGTTGCAGTCGACGGTACCGATGTCGATATACTCGGTTATGAGGGGACGCTCGGAGCGGTCAAAGGAGAACAAGGCTCCTCAGTGAGCATCACCGTACTGCGCGGGACAGAGCGCATCGAATTCTCGATGCTCCGCACAGAGCTGGAGGATATAACTGTCACACATGAGATACTCGCAGGAAATATCGGATATATCAGAATAACTCAGTTCATACAAAATACAGCGTCGCAGTTCACCGCCGCGGTCGACTCGCTGACGGACGCCGGCGTATCAGGCATAATCTTTGACGTGCGCTCCAATCCGGGCGGGTACCTGACATCCATAATAGAAGTGCTCGACTATTTACTTCCGGACGGCGGAGATATCGTCGGATATAAATATTACGACGGAAGCACAGACTCTACAAAAGCGTCGGACGGACACCAAGTCTCGCTCCCGTTCGCGGTGCTCTGCAACGAGTACACCGCCTCGGCCGCCGAGCTATTCACCTCCGCGCTGCGCGATTATGCCGCCGAAGGCATAATAGATGCGACTATAATCGGTCAGACTACCTATAAAAAAGGAACCATGCAATCGACTTTCGAATACAAAGACGGCTCCGCCATAACGATCTCGATCGCACTCTACAACCCTCCATCAGGAGTCAATTACGAGGGGATAGGCATAACTCCCGACCACATCATAGAAAATACCGGGAGCGAGGACTTGCAGCTTGAATTTGCGATCAACTGCCTTACAAATATTCAGCAGAACGCTGCATAGCAAATATTTGTTTACAAATAAGTATAAAACGGGCCCCTGAGGGACCGTGAAAATAATAACTACACAAACCAGAGGAGACAGACATGCCGGAAACCAAGACTTATACCCCCGCAGGCTTCAAAGCGCTTCAGGAAGAGCTCGACTACCTTGTAAATACTAAGGTAGAGGAAAACAAAAAGGAGATCTCCACAGCGCGCTCTTTCGGAGACCTCAGCGAGAACAGCGAATACGATGAGGCAAAAGCCGAGCAAGGTAAAATACACGCAAGAATAGCAGAGCTCAAGGAAATGATCGCAAACGCGCAGGTCATCGATGAGTCCGAAATAGACGAGTCGGTCATCAGCGTCGGCTCGATAGTAAAGGTGTTCAATAAAAAGAGAGGCCAGGAGGTCGAATACCATATAGTCGGATCTTATGAGACCGACCCCGCAAACGGAAAGATATCCGACTCCTCTCCTATCGGCGCCGCGATAATCGGAGCGCGCGCGGGAGACGAGGTAACGGTACACACCCCCGCCGGAGATATGCAGCTCAAGATAGAAAGCGTAAGCCGGGCGCTTACAGAATAATTACCGACTGTCCGTCGGAGAAACGGAATTCATATGACAGAACAGACAAACAATACGAACACTCCAAACAGCACAAGCGAGCTCCAGGTAAGAAGAGACAAGCTTGCCGCTCTGCGCGCCGCAGGAAAGGATCCTTTTGAAATAACCAGGTTCGACGTCGACGCAGACAGCGCGGGAGTCATCGCCGAGTTCCCTAAATTCGAGCAGAGCGGAGAGAGATACAGCGTCAAAATGGCCGGAAGAATGATAAGCCGCCGCATCATGGGCAAGGCGTCGTTCGCACACATGCTCGACAGCACCGGAAAAATACAGCTGTATGTATCTCGGGACGGTCTCGGAGAAGAGAGCTATGCAGACTTCAAGAAGCTCGACGTAGGAGATATAATAGGAGTCGAAGGCTTTGTCTTCAGGACAAAGACAGGAGAGATATCTATACACTGCGAAAAGCTGGTGCTCCTCTCAAAGTCGCTCCTCCCCCTCCCGGAAAAGTTCCACGGTCTCACCAATACCGATCTCCGCTATCGCCAGAGATATGTCGATCTGATAGTAAATCCGGAGGTCAAGGATACTTTCGTCAAACGTTCGCGCATAATCGCAGAGATACGGAAATATCTGGACGGCAAGGGATTTATCGAGGTAGATACCCCTATACTCGTCCCGCTTGAGATCGGAGCGTCCGCTCGCCCGTTCGTAACGCATCATAACACTCTGGACATGGATATGTATCTCCGAATAGAGACAGAGCTCTACCTCAAGCGGCTGATAGTCGGCGGTATGGACCGAGTATATGAGGTAGGACGAATTTTCCGCAATGAGGGCATGGATACCAAGCACAACCCGGAATTCACGACGGTTGAGCTCTACCAGGCATTCGCCGACTACCATGGTATGATGGATCTCGTTGAGGAGCTCTATAAAACCCTTTGTCTCAAAATATGCGGGTCCCTTTCAATAACCTATCAGGGCACCGAAATAGATATGAGCCAATGGAAGCGCCTCAAAATGACAGAGGCTGTAAAGCTGTATTCAGGTTGTGATTACTATGACTGGAAGACGGACGAGGATGCGCGTGAATGCGCTAAGCGCATGCATGTAGAAGTACCTGCGAACGCGACCAAGGGCACCGTTTTAGCCGAATTTTTCGATGCTTTCGTAGAGAAAAAGCTGATACAGCCCACATTCATATATGATTACCCTGTCGAAAACAGCCCTCTTGCAAAACGCAAGAAGGATGATCCGGCATTCACCGAGCGCTTTGAATATTTCATAAACGCAACAGAATACGGCAATGCATTCAGCGAGCTGAACGACCCGATAGATCAGAAAGAGCGCTTTGAGCGCCAGGTAGCGGCAAAACGCGCAGAGGATCCCGAGAGCCGCTCTGAGGTTGATTACGACTATGTGACCGCTCTCGAATACGGTCTGCCTCCTACGGGCGGACTCGGTTTCGGTGTGGACAGGCTCGTTATGCTGCTCACGGACAGCGCCTCCATACGCGACGTTCTGCTCTTCCCCACTATGAAACCCTCTAAAGACTCAAATACGGAAAATGATGTAAGCTCTAAAGCAGAGGAAACAGTCACAGATGCAAAAACTGAGCCTGAAAAAATCGACTTTTCCAAAGTGGAAATCGAGCCTTTGTTTAAAGACTATGTAGACTTTGAAACCTTCTCCAAATCGGATTTCCGCGCCGTAAAGGTTCTGGCCTGCGAAGCAGTGCCCAAGTCCAAAAAGCTTTTGAAGTTTACTTTGGATGACGGCACAG
>CALWTR010000043.1 GCA_944384525.1 uncultured Clostridia bacterium | reverse complement strand
GGAAGTCCGAGCTCCCGAGCCGTCTTACGGTTGAGCGTACCTATGCTCTCCCAGCTCTCGGACAAGCGCGGAAGATTACAAGCGCCTATCCCGCATATCGCGCACATCTCCTCGCTCCATCGCCTTTTATCTACATCAAGCAGAAGTGTACCGGACGCGTCCGACATGTCTGTCGCAAAGTTGCCGGTAAGGCGATATGAGAGATAATCTTTAGGCAAAAGCAGTTTTTCTATCCTGCCGAAATTCTCCGGCTCATTCTCGCGCATCCAAAGCAATTTCGGCGCGGTGAACCCCGCGAAAGCAATATTTCCGGTATATTTAAGCAGAGCATCCTTGCCTACATGACCGTTGAGATATTCGCATTCGCGGGAGCTTCTGCCGTCATTCCAGAGGATAGCGGGACGTATGACATCCCCGTTTTTATCGAGAGCGACAAGGCCGTGCATCTGTCCTCCGAAGGAAATCCCTCGGACTCGCCGTCTGTCTGCTCCTGCGGCTAACCGAAAGGAGCTCCGGGAAGCAGTCCCGGGACACAGCCACTACTCCTACCTTGATCTTTGGAATGTTTTCCATACTTACGAAAGCTCCTTATGTTTTTTATTACAAGTATTTTTTATATTTCTAATACTAAAAACGATAAAAACGAACTATATTGCAAATAATTGTTGATATTTATTTAAAAAACTCGGTTCATTTTATCCTCAGGCCGGCAATATATCTCTTTCGATCCTCAGGTATACGATAACTCTCGAGCGCTTTTCTGACGGATGCATTGTGCGTCCTCACATCAAGCCGGCGCTCCTCCAAATATATGATAGTCTCGTCGTATCTTTTTGCAAGAGCCGTGGCAAAATACCACGCCTTCATCATCATGATATAATACTCACTGCGCTCAACTCCTGCAACGGCTTCCGGATAAACACCGCTGAAATTTTTATCCAGGAAAAATTTCATGAGCACGCCTATTCCGTACCTGACAGTATACTCTTCCGCCGCCCTCATCCATCCAAGAGCCTTTTCAGAGAGACGCTCGGGATATTTTGCCAATACGCGCGGATACATCATATCACAGCTCGCCCAGTTGTCTACGAAAGGGAGGAATCTGTCCAGCTCCTCAACTGCCCGATCGAAATCCCTGATGCGGCATATGAGCGCGGCGTGCAGATTATTCTCCTCATGATATTTATGAGGGAGCTCCCTCAAAAAAGCCTCCGCCTCATAATTTCCAAGTTCAGCGGCAATAGAGCGTACATCCGGGATCCTTACACCTATCATAGTCTTCTTAGGAACATTCGGAACAAGTTTACTGTTAAATTCGAGATAATCTCTGTCTCTTCGCTCAAAAAGCATTTTTCTTATATCCGATGTATTTCTCAAGTCACGCCTCCGAACGTATGATATTCCGATACGCCTCAATTATAACATAAAAACTCAGGATTAACAACGATGATCTTTGCAAACAAGTCATTTTTACAGGGCTTTTTTCCTGTTTTTTCGTTTTTTTCGTTTTTTGCCATCGTCGTAAATAATTTGTCGCTCCGAAGTCAAAAATAATATAAACCAAAAATATTCGGAGGTTTGATATGATCGAAGAAGATACCGTAAAAATGCTGCGCGAGTGCGATTCCGGAATAAAGATGGGGGTCGGCTCGATCAGCGATGTGCTCGACCACGTAAACGACGAAAAACTGCGGGACAAGCTCACAAGGAGCAAAGAGGAGCACGAAAAGCTCGGCACCGAGATAAATTCAATACTTGAAAGCTACAGCGACGAAGGAAAGAACCCTAACCCGGTCATCAAGGGCATGTCCTGGATAAAGACCAATGTGACCCTGGCGATAAACGGATCGGATTCCCGCGTAGCAGAGCTGATAATGGACGGTTGCAATATGGGAGTAAAATCTCTGAGCCGCTACCTCAATCAGTACAAGGCGGCAGACGAACAGTCAAAGGATATAGCAAAACGTCTGATAGAACTCGAGGATCGCCTCTCGACCGATATGCGCGGATACCTTTGATCCGCGTCTGTACCGAAAAAATGATCCCCGCCGTATTGATACGGCGGGGATCATTTTCACATTTGTCACAGATCCTCATTGTCTGAACCGGGAGTTTCCTTCCCCGCTTTCAATCTGCGGTAAAACACGATCAGTATGACAACAGAAATCACGGCGGACAACAGCGATGTTATAGGATAATTGAACCAAAGCCCTCTCAGTCCGGCAAAAGAAAGCGCATATATCAGCGCTATCGGGAAAATGAAAGCCGTAAATGTTGATATGATCGTTGCGTACAGCGCCTTTCCGACAGCGGACATATAGCTCTGTGTAGCAAAAGAGATCCACCGTACAAAGTAAGCTGTGGAAAATATCGTCAACGCCTCGATAGCCATGACAATCAGCGCCTCGTCCTCATCCCGGACAAATATTCCGGAGAAAAGATCGGGGAAAGTGAGCATAAGCGCCGCCATTATAACGGATAGTGTTCCGCTCGCTATAAAGCATCTCTTTTCTATCGCCTTTACCCTTCCGAGGTCTCCGGCGCCCCAGTTGTATCCGACCGCCGGTTGCAACGAATCGCAAAGTCCGTAAAGCATCGGGAATACTATACCGTCTGCATACATCAGTACTCCATACGCAGAAACAGCTACGGAACCGCCGTAGCGAAGCAGAAATATATTCATTGTGATAGATGTCACTCTGCCTGCGATATTGCTGAGAAAAGTCGGGCAGCCGTTAGTCAGTATGCTGAGCACTACGCCGCCGCTTATATGAGGTCTTGAAAACTTAAGCTGAAGCCTGCCGAGGAAAAACGGAAAGAATGCTGCAATAACGCAGATGAACATACCGACACAGGCGCCGAGCGCGGCGCCCCTGATATCCATGCGGAACACAAACAAGAACAAGAACTCGAAGAATGCACAGGCGACAGCCAGAAGTATGTTTATCATCATACTGTATCCGACCTTACCGCATATTCTCAGGTAATTATCAACTGCGAACAGTATGGTGGTGACAGGCGCAAAAAGCGCGTATACCCTGAGGTATTCAGCCGCCAGAGCGGCAAGTGCACCGTCGGCGCCCATCATAGTCATCAGATACGGTGCGGAGAAATACAGCGCCGCCCCGGTCAGAAAGCCGGACGCAACTATAAGCAGGCATGACGATGAAAATATATTTCTCGCCTCCGCCTCATTTTTTTCACCAAGGCGTATAGCTATCGGTACGGATGATCCGACTCCGATAAGATCCGAGAGAGCAAAATTTATAATCACGAACGGCATTGCCAGATTGAGCGCCGCAAATGAATCCCCGCCGAGTATCTGCCCGACAAACGCGCCGTCTATAAGCTGATACGCCGCCGACATCAGCATGCTGATGATACCGGGGAGAGCCGCCGTCAAAAAAAGCTTTGTAGGTGGTGTTTTACCGAAAAGAGTTTTGTAATCAGTTGCCATAGGTCCCTTTCACACCGGACAGACAAGTCCGGAGCTAATAAAAAATCGTCAAATCGTTATGTCTATATAAAATATATGCCCAGTTACATAAAAAACGTAACCGGGCGCACCCGACATCTTATCCGATACTGCCGTTGCGACGGCAGATCCTCCGATGACCGAATCATTACATATGTTGATAATACTTGATATTCGCTCCTCCGCCTAATGCAGAAAGAGCATACCTGCGCCTCACGCGGCGCCTGACTCATTCGTCAAAAAACTCGTCCTCGTTATACTTTATTTCCTTACCTCTGTTTATATATCCCGCATCCGACTTCTCCGAATAAAAGCTGAAGTCGTCGTCGTTTATATCGTACATGGTACCGCTGACAAAAAGCGGCGCCGCACCGGAGCAGATCGTCTCCGCGATATCCTCCGCCTCAACCTCCTCGATATATACGGTATTGTCGTCGTTCGTGAACTCTATCTCGGTATCCTCATCGCCCGAGAGGCTGTCATAATCGTCGGCATAAACGAAATACTCCGATGATACATCGAAGAAATCGTCAAGAACACCGCTTTTGAGATATTTCACGACCCTGTCAATGTCACCTTTTTTCCCGCTGAATTTAATGTCGAAGTACAACTCCTCGCAAAGAGTCATCCGAAATTCACTCTCCTTAATCCGCAATCCGGTTTATTTCAGTCTGTATGTACGAAAGTATATCATAACGGTAATTATTTGTCAACAGCAAGCGCAAATTTAAACTGATTTTCTTTTTGATATTATAAAACCTTCTGTTCGATATTATAAAACCTTCTGATAAGCCAGCCTTTCCTTGCCTCCGTCAACGTATACCTTCCCGCGCAGTTCAAACCCGTTTTTCTCGAGAAATCTTCTCATCGGCAGATTATCTTTATGAGTATCTATTTTCAAATTGCCGCAGCGCTTGAAGCACTCGTTAACGCAAAATGTAGCTATTCCCCTTTTCCCCGTCACCGAGGCCAGTCTGTGTATCGTGCCGTATCCGGCGCCGCCTTTCCATATTTCCGGGTACTTTTCATAGTCGGAGTCGCCTTCCTCGGAAAAAAAGAAAACCGCAACCGCCCCGTGATTTTCCGGGTGATCATCGTCTATACATAAATATGAGTGCCCCGACTCTATATCAGAAAGTATTATCGCATCCTCCGGATACGTCTTTCCCCACTGATCGGGATTTCCGTGTTCAGCCATAAAGGCGCGCGCCTGGGAATATATGTGCGATATTACCCCGAGATCAGAGCGTGTGCTTTTCCTTATTTTGATCATATGTGTTTTTCCTTATTTTAATCATATAACCGCCCCGGAGCGTATATGTATTCTTTAATTTGAACGATGTAAAATATTCCCGAGCTATTTTAACATAAACGCACCGCAAAGTCAATTACGGTATCAGCGAAAAATTATTGCCTGTAATTGACTTTGCATCCCCGTTGTGATATACTGTCATCCGTGACACATTTATATGATCAAACACTAACGGTAAAAAGAGGCGCATAGAATGAAAATCACGCAGAGAAAATATGTGAAGCAAATGATATTTCTGTGCTCCGCGGTCTACTTTGCAAGCTATCTCACCCGCGTGAATTTTCAGGCGGTCATCTCAGAGATAGTAAGAGCTGAGGGGTATTCAAAGGCACTCATCTCTCTTGCTGTGACAGGAAGCTCTGTAACGTACGGTGTGGGTCAGCTGCTCAGCGGGTATCTCGGCGACAAGCTGGCGCCAGAAAAAATAATCCTGGCAGGCATGTTGTCCTCATCTCTCTTGAATATAGCGATCCCGGTAATGCCGAACGCATGGAGCATCATAGCGGTATGGAGCATAAACGGTCTCGCTCAGGCTTTTATGTGGCCGCCTCTTGTCCGCATTTTGTCTGAGCTCTTTACGGATAGCGTATATAAGGACGCATGCGTCAAGGTATCATGGGGCAGCTCATTCGGCACGATAGCGGTATACCTGATCGCCCCGGTGTGCATATCTCTTACAGGCTGGAGGAGCATGTTCATATTCTCAGCAGTATTCTGCGTAATTATAGCAGTGATCTGGCTGACGGCGAGAAAACGGATATTGAGCGCGTCGGTCGGTACTGTCTCTGAAGATGACGGTTCCGAAATAACGGCATGTCCCTCCTGCTCGCAATGCTCTACGGAAATCTCGCGCAGAAAGCCGACCGTATCTGAGGCACTGATGATAATGCTGATACTCATTGCTATAATCGCCATGGGCTTTCTCAGGGACGGTATAATCACATGGATGCCGTCTTACGTTGCAGAAACGTTCCACTTGGAGAACGCCATAGCTATATTGGGCGGTGTGGTACTGCCGCTGTTCGGTATAGCCTGCTTTCAGCTCGCCGCAGTCATAAACCGAAAATACATAAAGAATGAGCTCCTGTGCGCCGCAGTTATATTTTCATTCGGTCTTTTGTCTCTTATCCTGCTTTATATATTTTCCGACAAAAATGCTGTAATATCTGTATTTCTGTCCGCATTCGCTACCGGGTGCATGCACGGAGTCAATGTTATAATCATATGCATGACCCCTCCCTTCTTCGGAAAATTCGGGAAAATATCACTGGCATCCGGAGTACTGAACTCCTGCACATATATAGGGAGCGCGCTTTCAACGTATTCCAGCGCTCTCGTATCAGAGAGTTTCGGGTGGAATTCGGTCATACTTATGTGGGCATTGGTGGCGGTCGCCGGTACCGCGGCGGCATTTCTGTCCGTCAGAAAATGGAACAGCTTCAAGCACTCGTAAATTTTAACAGGACTTTGAATAAAAAATCCCGGCAAGGAAGATCCTTGCCGGGATTTTCGATCTGAAAGTTATTTGTCTTCCCCGTCTTTGCCGTTTTTCTTATTTTTGGGTGAAAATATAGCATTGAGTGCGTATACACAGAGGATTATTACTCCGGTAACTATGAAAATACCGAGCATACCCTTGCCCATTAGAGGAAGAGTCTCAAGAAAACCATTGAAATTCATATGATCGCCCTCCTGTCAAATTACAAGCGAGATTATAAGACCGCCCGCGATAACGGACGCGATCTGCCCGGATACGTTAACGCCAATCGTATGCATGAGGAGGAAGTTCTGGTTGTCCTCCTTAAGACCGAGCTTATGAACGACACGCGCCGACATCGGGAATGCAGATATGCCCGCCGCACCTATCATGGGGTTGATCTTGTTGCGAAGGAACAGATTGAGTATCTTTGCAAATACGACTCCGCCTATCGTGTCAAACACGAATGCAACAAGTCCGAGCGCAAGGATAAGGAGCGTAGTCGGCTTGAGGAATTCAGTACCGACCATAGATGTTGAAATGGTGAATCCAAGGAAAATAGTTACCAGGTTTGCAAGAACGTTCTGCGCGGTGTGAGAGAGGCTCTCAAGCACTCCGCACTCGCGGATGAGATTTCCGAACATAAGGAAGCCTATAAGAGATACGCTTTTTGGAGATACGATACCCGTTATTATGGTTATGATTATCGGGAACAATATCTTGGTCGCCTTTGAGACCTCGTTCTGCTTGTAAGGCATACGGATGAGTCTTTCCTTTTTCGTTGTCACGAGCTTTATAACAGGCGGCTGTATTATCGGTACCAGCGCCATATAGGAATACGCCGCTACCATTATCGCTCCGAGATAGGAGGATTTCAGGAACTGCGCTACGAATATCGAAGTAGGCCCGTCCGCCGCGCCTATGATAGATATCGATGCGGCGTCATGAAGATCAAAGCCGAACAGGACTGCCATGCTCAGCGTAAAGAATATGCCGAACTGAGCCGCTGCGCCGAAGATCATCAGCTTCGGATTTGAAAGGAGCGGACCGAAATCGATCATGGCTCCTATGCCTATGAACAGAAGCAGAGGAAACAATTCATTAGCTATACCGGCGTTGAAAAGAACGTCCAGCGCGCCGACCTCATCGCCCTGTGTTATAGCCCCGGAAAGAGGCAGGTTTACAAGTATGGTTCCGAAACCGAGCGGAAGAAGGAGAGACGGTTCCATCTCCTTTTTGATAGCGAGATATATCAGGATCCCGCCGATCGCCCACATTATCGGCTGTTGCCACTGTATTTCTGTAATGTTGGAAAAAAGCTCAAGCACGGTACTGTGATCCCCTTTGTTTTAAATTGTTAAACAAGATAAATGCGCGGCAGCTGACTGCCGGATGAATAACAGAAAAGATTATAACATTTCAGTCCAAATATGTCAATATTTTTAACACAATTATAATAAAAATCCTACCAATGTAAAATTTATTTAACATTCAGTCCGGAATCGATACTGAAAGCAAAAAAAGAGGAGCCACGCTCCTCTTTTTGTTTTAAATATCGTTCCTTGCGATATCCTCAAAGCTCTCGCGCCTGACTGCGACATAACTGTCGCCTCCGCGCAGAAATACCATTGCAGGTCTGCCGACCCTGTTGTAATTGGACGCCATCGAATAGTTATATGCGCCGGTAGTAAATACCGCGACGAGATCTCCGCGCTTCGGTTTCGGCAGGAGAACTCCCTCCTGTATAAGGTCACCGCTCTCACAGCATCTGCCCGCGACTGTACAGGGAAAGTCCTTTTTGTCCTCCATCCTGTTAGCGAGGCAGACCGTATACGGTGCCTCATAAAGCGCATATCTCGGATTATCCGTCATGCCTCCGTCTATCGAAACATAATTCTTGAATCCGGGTATCTGTTTGATGCTTCCCGCTTCATATACCGTCAGACCAGCGTCCGCAACTATGCTGCGCCCCGGCTCCATCAATATCTTCGGGACCTTGAGACCGAGAGAGGCGCACTTTTCCTTTATCTCGGCCGCTATACCGGATATGTTGCGTGCATAATCTATCTGCGGCTGTTCCTCGGTATACCGGACGCCCATGCCTCCGCCGAGGTTGAGCATCTCCGCCTCGTATCCGAGCGTCTTTTTTATTCCGGCTGAAAAGCCGAGCATTATATCAGCGGCGGAAATGAAGGGCGATATCTCGAATATCTGCGACCCTATATGGCAGTGATATCCGCATAGCTCGATGTTTTTATGTCCGAGCGCCGTCGCAACGAGAGAGGCCGCCTGTCCTGTCTCGATCCCTGCCCCGAATTTGGAATCGACCTTTCCGGTCGATATCTTTGCATGAGTATGCGGATCTATTCCGGGAGTGAGCCTGAGCATGACTCTCTGCTTTATCCCCTTCTCCGCCGCTGCTTTATCTATCGCCAGGAGCTCATCCTCCCCGTCGCAGACAAAGACTCCGACGCCCCTGTCCATTGCGAATCTTATATCTGCGTCCGTCTTGTTATTGCCGTGGAAAAACGCTCTCGCCATAGGAAACCCGGCCTCTGACGCAGTGTATATCTCTCCTGGAGACACTACGTCTATCCCCATATTCTCATCCTTCATTATACGGTATATCTGCTTGCAGGACAGAGCCTTGCTGGCATACAGAGGGAACGAACCGTTGCCGAAAGCCTCAGTGAGCGCCTTTTTATATATGGCGCACTTCTCCCTCACCTTGTCCTCATCCATAATATAGAGCGGCGTCCCGTATTTTTCAGCCAGAGTCACAACGTCCTGACGTGCAAAGCAGAGATGCCCCTTTCCGTTGACGGAAATATTATCGCACAACATTTTTAATTTCCCCTTTTTTCGACTTTAAGATCAAAATTCAGGGAGGCGCATCTGCGCCTCCGATGACGAGAGCTATGTCAAAGCCCCTCTCTGAGACGGCGTACCGCCTCAGCGGTAGCGTCCTTGTTTCCGAAAGCGGTGAGGCGGAAATATCCCTCTCCCATTTTTCCGAATCCAGCGCCCGGAGTACCGACTATCCTGAATTTATCGAGCAGATGATCAAAGAATGTCCAGGAATCCATGCCGCCCGGACAGCGGAGCCAGATATACGGAGAATTTTTGCCACCGGTGAACCATATCCCCTTATCCTTGAGGACATCTGCTATCATCGCGGCATTTTCCATATAATATGCGACCATTGCGGCGCACTCACGTCTTCCCCGCTCGCTGAGTGCAGCCTCTGCGGCGCGCTGTATAATGTACGGCACTCCGTTGAATTTGGTAGCCTGTCTGCGCTCCCAGAGATGAGCGAGGCTGACCCCGCCAGCAGTAAGCTCTCTGGGTATTATAGTCCAGGCACAGCGGGTCCCCGTAAATCCGGCGCTCTTGGAAAGACTGCATATCTCGATCGCGCAGGTGCGCGCTCCTTCAACGGCAAATATCGAATGGGGGGTATCGTCGCTGATGTACGCCTCATACGCTGAATCGAAAATTATAACGCTCCCGCTTTTGTTTGCATAATCGACCCAGAGCTTCAGCTGATCGTGAGAATAAGCCGCTCCGGTAGGGTTGTTCGGCGAGCAGAGATATATTACCGCGCTCTCTCCGTCAAGGAGATCGGGCATCGGCAAAAATCCGTTTTCCTCGGTCGCATTTATAAACTTGATGCGTCTGCCGTTCATTATATTGCTGTCCATATAAACGGGATATACCGGGTCGGGTATAACGACCGTGTTGTCTCCGAATATATCGGTTATATTTCCGACGTCGCTCTTTGCTCCGTCGCTCACAAACACCTCATCTTCACTGACCGAGACTCCGAACGAGGAGTAGTAGGAGGAGACCGCTTTGCGTATAAAATCATATCCGTATTCCGGAGCGTAGCCGCGGAAGGTCGCGGCGCTCCCCATCTCGTCGACCGCGGCATGCATAGCCTTTATTACGCACGGCGACAGCGGGAGAGTCACGTCTCCTATACCAAGGCGTATTATCGATGCATCGGGATGAGCGGCGGCGTAATCGCGTACCCTCTTCCCTATCTCGGAAAACAGATAGCTTTCCTTTAGGTTCTTATAGTTCTCATTGATCTTTATACTCATATTCATATACTCCGTCATAAACTTTTTCCGCGTCTCCGCTCATATAAACTCCGCCGTCGGAGCAATATCTGATAACGAGATCTCCGCCGCGCAGCTTTACCGTGACGTCCTCGTCATAAGGACAGTATCCGCACATCACCGCCGCGACGACAGTGGCACAGGCACCTGTGCCGCACGCATAGGTCTCTCCGCTGCCTCGCTCCCATACTCTCATTTTGATCGTATGTCTGTCGAGCACCTTGGCAAATTCGGTATTCACCCTCTCCGGGAAGAGCGGATGATTTTCAAAGTCCGGACCTATTTTTTCGAGATCGACCTCGTCCGGATCGCAGTCAAAGCAGACCGCATGCGGATTTCCCATAGATACTGCGGTGAGCCGGTAACTCTTTCCCTGTACCTGCACGGGATAAAGTTTCATCTTCGCGCCGAGCAGGACCGGGACCTCTTTAGGCGCTGTTGCCGCCTTGCCCATATACACTCTTGCGCCAGTGACTTTTCCGTCGTCTCCCAGAAAGAGCGAAAGCTCCTTTATACCGCTGAGCGTTTCTATTTTTATATCGGTCTTTCCGACCATTCCGCTATCGTACAGATATTTTCCGACGCAGCGTATTGCGTTGCCGCACATTTTTCCCTCGCTGCCATCAGCGTTGAACATTCGCATCTTTGCATCTGCAACATCGGACGGACAAATAAGGACAAGACCGTCCGCTCCTACGGAAAAATGCCGCGGAGACATTTTCACGGAGAGTGCCGAGGGATCCTCGACCGTTTCCTTGAAGCAGTCGATGTAAATGTAATCATTTCCGATGCCGTGCATTTTAGTAAAATTAATTTTCATAATACCGACCTCTGTACAAGGTATTTTCAGTTGATCATATCGGACACTGTGTAGAGTCCTGCTGGCAGACCGACTATGAATTTTGCCGCGCAGACCGCTCCGTCAGCGAACAGGGCGCGATTGTGCGCCTCATGCTTTATCGTGACCGTCTGATTTGCCGTAGATATGATTATCTCATGTATCCCGACCGTGTTTCCGAGCCTCAGCGAATGTATGCCGACCTCTTCGGGGAGCCTCTTGCCGTTCTCATGCCTCCCTATCCGGAAAATAACGTCACGCCTTACATCCTTGACAGCCTCGGCGAGCATGAGTGCGGTCCCGCTGGGGACATCGAGCTTATTATTATGGTGGATCTCCACTATCTCAACGTCCGCGTCCGGGAAAGCCTTGACCGCAGTTTTGGTGAGAACGATCAGGAGCGCGATCCCGACTGACATATTCGCGCTGAAAAATATCGGTATCTTTTTGGATGCGTCAGTGATCAGCCTGCGCTCCTCTTCAGTATGTCCCGTAGTTGCTATCACGGCGGGTATACCGCGCGAGAGCGCGAAGGAAATAACGCTTTCTGCGGCGGTGTGATGCGAGAAATCTATAATTACGTCGCACTCTTCCTTTACGTCTGAAAGAGACGTGTAAGCCGGGACGTCGGATGCAAAGCTATCTCTGTCCACTGCCGCGGCGACGCTCATTCCGGGAGTTCCTGAAACCGCCTTTACGACCTCTCTTCCCATCCTGCCGCCGGCGCCGTTAACTACTACTTTTATATCTTTCATATTAAAAAGCCTTCCTTAAAGGTATTAGCGGATAAGTCCCTCTTTCCGCATGCAGTCGTAAAGATGAGCTCTGTGCGCGTCCTCCATCACCGTGAGAGGCAGACGCAGATAATCCTTGCAGAAGCCCATAGCCGCCATAGCCGCCTTGACCGGGATCGGATTGACCTCCGAGAAGAGCGCGTTTATCAACGGGAGATATCTCAGCTGCATAGAGAGGCTCTTTGCGGTCTCTCCTCTGAGATAGCTGTGGCATATCTCGGACGTCTCTCCGGGAAGGAGATTCGAAAGCACGGATATAACGCCCTTGCCGCCGACAGACATTATCGGAACGATCTGGTCGTCGTTCCCGGAATATATATCGAGTTTGTCACCTACGAGCGAAGCGGTCTCGACGATCTTTGCAATATTGCCGTTCGCCTCTTTTATACCGGTTATATTCGGGTGTTCTGAAAGCGCGAGATAAGTCGCAGGCTCTATATTCACCCCTGTCCTTGAGGGTACGTTATAAAGTATGACCGGTTTGTCGGAGGAGTCCGCTATATCTCCGAACATACGTACAAGACCCTTCTGTGTAGCCTTATTATAATAAGGAGTTACGACGAGCATTGCGTCCGCGCCTACCGAGGCGGAAAATCTCGTCAGCTCTATTGCGTACGCGGTATCGTTTGAGCCGGTGCCCGCTATGATCGGTACTCTGCCAGCCGCGCGCTCTACCGCAAATTTGATCGCGGCGCGGTGCTCCTCATCGGTCAACGTAGATCCCTCGCCGGTCGTCCCACATATAACGAGCGCGTCAATGCCGCCCTCGATCTGCCAGTCTATCAGACGGCCGAATGCCGCATAATCTATCCCCTCCTCTGTTATAGGAGTGATGAGCGCAGTCGCGGCGCCCTTGAAAACACTTTTCTTCTTCATCGTTCTGTTTCCTTTCAAAAGTTGTTCGGTAATATCCGTATTTTTGAAAAAATAAGACGAGAGCAAATAAAAAAGCCGATAAAATCGGCTACCGTCAATTAACAGATACAGTTATGGAAAAACACTTACCGCTGTTAATCAAGATAGCTCTCCGCTTTCGCGACAATAGACCGAATATTATTTCTGCCTATCAGATCAGCCTTTCGCCTGGCTGTCTTCGGCATCCATACCTTTCCTGTCCGTCAAGCCTTGCGGGGGCGTAAGACGGGAGTACTCATTATAAGATGCGCCTCTATCTTTATTTTCAACATACATTGTATTACATTGGTGCGATTTTGTCAATACATTTTAATGATTTTCATATTTTTTTGACCGCAAAAACAAGCGGCGATATTTATCAAGTTCAAAATCGAGCAGTGATATTGACCTATCGCAAAAAACGCACGTCGGTTTTGACCGAATAAAATAAGGATCGCAAAACATTGTCGCGCTCGAGGCACACGACACCTTTTTCTGATGCTGTGCGAAGATACTTTGGCAACTATATCTGAGTTTAAAAACGAGGAAAAAATTCCCACTTATATATGCCTTATCTTGAGACACAATAATAGCAGAGTTCAAAAGAAAACGAGTCCGCAAGGACAGATTTTCTTTGCGGACTCAATAATATAGATTCACAGGAGAAAAATTCTCATGTCTAAGAGCAAGGTAAATGTGCCCGAGGCGAGAGCGGCTCTCGACAAGTTCAAGATGGAGGCCGCAAACGAGGTAGGCGTTAACCTTAAGCAGGGCTACAACGGTGACATCACCGCCCGTCAGGCTGGTTCCGTCGGCGGACAGATGGTCAAGAAAATGATCGAGTCCTATGAGAACTCGATAAAGAACAACGGCTAATCAAAAGCCCGAGTACAGTTCGACCTGTGCCGGAGACTCCGGCAAAGCAAAAAAGGTCCCCCGCTGTGGTTGATAGGCGGGGGATTTTTCTTTTTTATTTATTTAAATAAAATCACTTTTAAAATTCACGCCATTGCGACAAATACAGTCACCGTGACCGCCGCAGTGACGGCGGCGGAGATCAGATTGACGGCGTCATTGTCAATGAGCCTTGCACCGGATATCTTTTCAGTGCGGGATGAGCAGTGAAAGGTCTTTTCAGTGATTTGACCGCAGACCGGGCACTTGTATTTTGCTTGTAAAAGCGAGCCGAGCGCGCTGTCTATAAAAGTTCCCGCGAACGCTATCGCTCCTATAACGGCAGCGTCAGCCGCAGTGAGCGAACCGAGCGCGGCGGAGATGAATGAGAGCAGGAAAGCCGCTGCCAGAGCGGCAGCAGTTCCGAGCAGAGACACACCTCCGCTGAGTCCGCGTGCGGTCCTCCTCATCTTGAAAATGTCGAACGGTTCCCTCTTCGATATCATACCTATGCCGGACGCGGCCGTGTCCGCCAGAGCCTCCGCAAACGCGGCAACGAACGCGGCATAAAAAGCGTATGACGGCGAGGAGCACAGCAGGAGCGCCATAAGGCACGGGACCGCGGCGTTAGATACGACCTGGAACTCGTCCCTTGCACCGGTCTTTTCATGTATGCTCTCGCAAGCCTCACGCTTTAAACTGCGTTTTATCCGGTCGGTGACTGTCCCGCCGAGGAAGAACAATATAAGCAGGAGCGCTCCGAAATTTCCGAGGCATACTGCTATTACCGCGCCAGTGACCACTGCGGCGGCGATACCTCCGCGCGTAAGCGCCTTTTTCTTTACTGCAAACACATATATGATCGGATATACTAGCATGGGAACAAGATAGTTTTCCGTATACTGCGAAACGGTCAAAAAATATGCGAGCACACCGGAGAGGACCGGGACCGATATATTGTCGAGCCCGCGCCCGGTGATGAGCTCAGCCTCAGCCGCAAACAGACATATTGCCGCGCATTGCAAAAGAGAGAGAGACATGCCGTAAGCGCTTGCGAACAGCGCGACAGACAAAAGCGAAAAAAGGAAGCATGCTACACTGCCGAGCAGTGTCTTTTTTCCGAACAAAATCGGACCTTTATTTCCTATAGCCTGTCCCACTATACCGGCGGCTCCGTCTCCGACAGAGGTGCACATAACGGCGACTCCGAAAGGGAGCATGAATCTTTCGTCCGCAAATGCCGCCGCGGCGAGCAGAGACATTGCGACGGCAAAATAGACAGTCCCCGGCGCGTTGTCCGAGTCGGATGACATCATTGGTGTCAGGCGAAAAAAATGAAACACGGAAAGTATCGGGATAAAGCTGAGACATATTATGAGGGAATGCAACCCGGCTCCGAGGAAGTGATATAAAATGAACCACTCTCCCCCGACGAGTATATGGACCGCCTTCCTGCTGTATCGCTTATCTGCGCCCGCCCGGTATATCACGTAACCGACCGCAAGAGCCAGCAACGCATACAGATAGGCAAATATATAACCATTGAGAACCATACTATAAAAACGCTCCTATAATGACGATATCCGCACTGCGGGACAGCTCTCGCATCGGCTCCGGGGCCGAAAACAGAAAGGGAGCCGTCGGACACGGCGGCTCCCTCAAGAAGAGATCAAAGATCCGGATCTTCCTTTTCGAAGTCCTTGAAAGAGGACTCATCCTCCTCCTCTTCGGCAGTTATGATCTTACCGGGAACGACTATTCCCCTTTTCTTTGCAAACTCGTTCTCTTCTTTTTTCTTATCCATGATAGACTGCTTATATTTTTTCGATTCTTCGATATCTCTGGCGATGTCCCCGTCGGGCGTATCCCCCTCAAGGGTCATAAATCCGTCAAAGACATCTGGGTATACGAATTTCTTCTCTATATCATGGAAACGAACGGTTATATACTTACCGTCCGTTGCAGTGACCGTGCCATGTCCGAAGACTTTATGCACGACAGCCGCATTCACACAAACCATAGTTATCCTCCGCCACCTCGGGAATGGCATTGCCGCATCCCTCGTAATGATACCTTTTATATTCCGCGCCGGCAAGCTGAAGAACTCCGCAAGAGCGACTGTGAGCGGCGGCGCATCGTATTCCGGTATATAAAGTATATAAGACAAATAAAATTTTGCCACTTTTGCCGATTTGTATACTGCAAAATAGCAGACGGCAGGCAGACCCGGAGCGAGTCCGAGAGCAGTCCGAGACTTCTCCGATACAGTCCGCCCCGAAAATCCACTACATTATACAACAGTGCATATAAAAAATCAATACCAAATATAAAATATTTTTTTAACAAAAAAAAACGCAAGCTGATGACCTGACGGCATCCGTGTTTCACAGCTATGCTCAGATACTTTTTCCAACGAGCATAACGCACGGCGGGAAACAATGCGAAAAGCGAGAAAAGTTGTACTTTTGACCTTGTAATCCCGGGAGAAATATGGTAAAATACATTATTATAAATATAAGCGGCGGTTCCGTCCATAAAACTGTTTTCCGCCGTCAGTGAAAATTCAAGGGGGATCGACCGATGTCCTGCAACAAGAAATTTTATATAACCACCGCGATAGCCTACGCATCGCGCAAACCTCATTTCGGAAACACATATGAGGTCATAATGACAGACGCAGTAGCGAGATACCATCGTCAGAAGGGAGAGGATGTATTTTTCCTCACCGGGACCGATGAGCATGGTCAGAAAATAGAGACGCTCGCGAACGAAAGCGGGGTCACGCCTCAGAAGTATGTTGACCGCGTTGCCGGAGAGATAAAAGGAATATGGGATCTTGTCGGAGCGAGCTACGACCATTTTATAAGAACGACAGATGACTATCACACCGAGGCGGTCCGCAAAATATTCAATCGCTTTCACGACCAGGGCGACATATATAAAGGATATTACGAGGGCTGGTACTGTACTCCATGCGAGTCCTTTTTCACCGAGACGCAGGTCGTTGACGGAAAATGCCCTGACTGCGGAAGACCGGTACAGCAGGCGAAAGAGGAGGCGTATTTCTTCCGTATGTCCAAATACGCAGACAAGCTCCTTGATTATATAGAGCGCACTCCCGGATTCATAGAGCCCGAGGGGCGAAAGAAGGAAATGATCAACAACTTCCTCAAGGCCGGTCTTCAGGACCTTTGCGTATCCAGGACCTCATTCAAGTGGGGCATACCGGTGGACTTTGACAGCGGGCATGTCATATACGTCTGGCTCGATGCGCTGGCAAACTATATAACGGCGCTCGGATACGATCCGGATAAAACCTATGAGGAGCAGTCGGAAAAATTCAAAAAATACTGGCCCTGTGATATACACGTCATAGGTAAGGACATACTGAGGTTCCATACGATCTACTGGCCGATATTCCTGATGGCGCTCGACCTGCCGCTGCCGAAAAAGATATTCGGACATCCCTGGTTCAATTTCGGCGCGGACAAAATGTCGAAATCCAAGGGCAACGTAGTATATGCGGACGAGTTTGCCGAGACGTTCGGGCGTGACGGAGTCCGCTATTATGCGCTCTCAGAGATGCCGTATGCCTCTGACGGATCGATATCTTATGAGGCGGTGCTGTCGAGGTACAACAACGATCTTGCAAACAATCTCGGAAACCTTGTCAGCCGCACTCACGCCATGACGAAAAAATACTTCGGAGGCACGGTCCCCGACAGCACCTGCCCCGCCGATCCCGACGGTGATCTTATCGAAACGGTAAAGAAGACCGCAGAGAAATATTCCGCCCTCATGGATTCTCTGCATATAGCCGACGCGCTCGAAGAGATATTCACAATGCTCCGCCGCGCGAACAAATATATAGATGAAACGACTCCCTGGATCCTCGCCAAGGAGGAGAGCAACCGCGGCAGGCTTGGGACGGTCATATACAATCTGCTCGAAACTATAAGAGCGGCAGCTGTAATGCTTGTACCGTTCATACCCGACACCTCGGATAAAATATTCTCCCAGCTCGGTACAAAAGAGCGCGGTCTTGAGACCCTCTCATCTTTCGGCGCGCTGAAGAGCGGCGCACCGCTCGGCGAAGCATTCACTCTGTTTGCGAGGATCGACGAGGCGAAATTCCTTGCAGAAAAACAGCGCGAGCATGAGGAAGCGCTAAAGGCGGCGGAGGCGAAAGCGGAGGTAAAGGAGCCGGAGCACGAGGAACAGATAGGCATAGACGACTTTATGAAATCCGAGCTCCGCGTTGCACTTATAACCGACTGCGAACCTGTCCCGAAAGCCAAAAAGCTTCTGAAAATACAGATAGACCTGGGCTATGAAAAACGCCAGATAGTCTCCGGGATAGCAAAATTCTATAAACCTGAGGAGCTGATCGGCAAAAAAGTTGCCGTCGTTGCAAACCTTAAGCCTGCAATGCTGTGCGGAGTTGAAAGCCGCGGCATGCTGCTCGCGAGCGGCGAGGAGAAGGTCCGCGTCGTATTCCTTGATCCCGAGACCCCGCTCGGAGAGAGAATACACTGATGAAATTTTTCGACTCACACGCGCACTATTACGACGAAAAATTTGCAGGAGCCGACGACATCATATCCGCCCTGCTCTCCTCTACCGTATCCGGAATGATCAATGTAGGAACGGATCCGGACAACTCGATTACAGCATCCGAGCAGGCAAAGCGTCATCCCGGCATGTTCGCCGCGGCGGGGATACATCCTACGGACGGACAGAATATAGCGGACATATACGCGGCACTTGACAGAATATCGGCGCTCCTTGCCGACCCGGGATCAAAATGCGTGGCGATAGGCGAAATAGGCCTTGATTATCATTACCCGGACACGGACCGCAAAAAACAGACGGAGATCTTTCTCGCTCAGATAGAAATGGCAAAAAAGACCGATCTCCCGGTAATAATACACGACCGCGACGCGCACGGCGATATATTCGATATCCTGGTACATGAGAAAGAGCTCCGCGCAGTGCTCCACTCATTCTCCGGCAGTGCCGAGAGCGCAAAAGAATACGCCCGCCGCGGATATATGATCTCATTTTCCGGCACTATAACCTTTAAAAATGCCCCTCGCGTACGGGAGGCGGCCGAGGCAGTACCGATGGATCAGCTGCTTATAGAGACGGACTGCCCCTACCTTGCCCCGCACCCCCTCCGCGGCACCGTCAACCACTCCGGGAACCTTGTATATACAAACAGGGCGCTGTCTTTAGTCAAGGGCATAACGGAAGAAGAGTGTGCCGCGCTCACCGAGGCTAACGCAAAACGGTTTTTCGGAATAGACAAATAAAACGCCGGAGAAAAGTTTGAAAATGAATTTTCAGACCCGCCTTTTCTGACTTCGGCGCCAAAGATCCAGCGTCGATTTGCCAAGGGCGAACCGCGCAAAACGCTGATTTAGCGTAAGAAAGGAATAGCCATAATCATGAAAAGTATGACTGTGACATATGAGGTAGACGGAAGCCTCTATGTAAACATGACGAACAGATGTACAAACAACTGCGATTTCTGCATCAGGAAAAACGGTGACGGCGCATACGGCTCTGACCCGCTCTGGCTCGAGCATGAGCCCAGCCTTGCGGAGACTGAGGCAAGCCTGTTTTCACGCGATCTCTCCAAGTACCGCGAGATAGTTTTCTGCGGTTACGGCGAGCCGTCATACAGACTTGCGGACATAACTCTGATAATAAAGAAAATGCGCCTCAGATATCCCGGTATAAAAACGAGGATAAATACAAACGGACAGTCCGACCTTATCTACGGCACGGATACAGCTCCTTATTTCGACATATTCGACACAGTGTCCATCAGTCTCAACGCGCCGAACGCCGATGATTACGCAAAGCTGTGCCACCCGATATATGGGAAAGATGCTTTCGGCGCAATACTGAAATTTGCATCCGAGGTAAAAAAATACTCCCCCTCCGTCGTATTTTCGGTCGTCGATACATTCATGACGGAAGAGGAGATAGCCGAGTGTCGCAAAATAGCCGACGCGGCGGGAATACACCTGCGCATCCGCGCTTACATACCCTCTGACAGCAAATAAGAAAAGCCGCCTATTTTCCTGAACATCGTATTTATCATCATAAGGCTTGCGACATCGATCCTTTCGATATCAAAGCTCACGCCCATGAAGCCGAGCTCTCCGCACAAAGAGAGCTTGGCTTCATTGTTTTCCGGAGATTCAAAAAATATTTCGCGCTCCTTCCACATCCCGCCCGAGCGCTCATGATAACTGAAATGACAGATCTTCTTATCCGGGTCATACAGTATGTCGCATCCGTTTCTGTATGCGATCTCGCGGGCCTCGCCGGCTGTTACCGGCCTCATTTCCGCACCGCATCTGTTCATTCCGAAGCAAGGAAGATCCATAAGCACCTTGCCGTTCTCATAATGCTCTGCGGCGGCACGGTAAACATGCTCTTCTCCAAGGGAAAAATCCGGTATGTCCGAAAGCTGCGTCTTTGAATACATCAGTACGTTCCCGTCTGAAATATTTCCTCCGAGGACCGCCTTTTCGCCGGGGAGCGAATTTGCGTCCGTCTCGGTGAAAAGTATCATATCGTTGCTCATCAGTCTTTTTTTGAGCGTAAATACAAGCTCCGCATAATCCTCCGGCCTCTTCTGTGCCAATCTGAACGCAGAGAGCGTTACTCCGGAATATCCCCCGGAGACCGCCTCAGATACTACCGCGTCGCAGAACGCGTCTGCGTTTCCGACAGTATCGCCAGGCAAAAATATCCGCATGAGCAGAGATACTCCCTTGCCGGACGCCAGCTCGGTGACCCTTCCGCCGCACGGAGAGCCGTTCACTGCATTGCCGTCATAGATATATCCTGATACGGTAAGATACGTCAAATACGGAAGAGCGCGCAGCAGTTTTTCCTCAGAGAAGTTTTCAAATACATATCCGTCTACCGCAATGGAACCGTTGAGCGGCTGGTCGTAATATATCGACAGCAGTTGACCCGGATATATCTTGCCCTCTCCCATAAGAGACGGATTGTTGCAGTACAGCTCATTCTCTCTGACCCCGAAACGGTGCGATACCCGCCTCAGCGTATCTCCTCCCCTGACCACATACGTTCTGGTAGGCCTGAATATAGCGATCTTTTGACCGTTTACGGTCATATCCGGATTTGACAGAGCATTATCCTCTATTATTTTCATCGGAGGAACTCCGTACATCCGAGCTATGTCGAGCACGTTTTCCCCCGCCTTGACTGTATGTATTATCATGAACATCACCTTCCGTTTTTTATTCAGTATATTCAAAAACGGCGCTTTTGCTTATGCAGACCGCGCCGAGCGCCCCTCGCGGCGCGCGAGCAGCTTACATAATAATATCACCGCAGAGTCCTGAAAAACGTCGAAAGGTGATACGCCGGAATTTTTATTTTATAAGGCATGTCCTAAAATACATCTGAAACTAAGGCGTCAGAACAAAAAATGTAAATAAATATTTTTACAGCATGCAAAAATACAGGATCCCCCACCGAGAATACGATATTTTGAGCATAGCGATAAACAAAAAAGCGGAGCTGCGACCAGCTCCGCTTTCTCATACTTTTGACAGGCTCCTTGCCGTTAGCAAAAATACTGCCGAGGGCTCAGACCGAGGCAAGTGCCTCTCCGAGTGCAGACTCAACTTCTCTTCCCCATTTCTCGCTTTCCTCCGCGATAGGCGAATGCGCCGACTCATGGAAGGATATCCACTTTTTATACGGAGCCTCCAGAGTCTTGAACCACGCTTCAACGATCGAAGTCGGAGTGTTGTAGTCGTGATCTCCCTGCGTTATTATTACCGGCACGGACAATTTATTTATCGTATCTCCGAGATGTAGCGCGACAACTCCGTTCCAGAGCGTTTTTGAAAGATAAAGTGCTCCCTTGGCATATCTTACGACGTCGCCGAGGCTGTACTCATCGCTTTTAAGGAGCGGTATAAGCAGAGAACGAAACATTCCGTGCCGCTCCTTGTAATTCCCGCCTCCGAAACGCGAGAGATAATTTCTCTGCGTCATCATCGCCTTGTCAGAAGGATAACGCCCCTCGGTCGGCGCGATCCCGGATAGTGCGCGCATCGCCTTTTTGTCGCCGAGCCGCTCAGCCTCCATTTGAATACAACTTACGGACTAATTAAAGTTCGTAAGTTTTTATTTTTATATATGAAACTTAAATGTTCTCTTTCTAGGAAGGAGGACATTTTTTATGCTTGAATTTAAGACCATTCAGACT
>CALWTR010000042.1 GCA_944384525.1 uncultured Clostridia bacterium | reverse complement strand
CTATGTTATCTCCGCATATTTATTTAGGCCGGTCAAAAAAAGAGTCCGAAAGCTATATGCTTTCGGACTCGGTCTGGTGCGGGCAACAGGACTTGAACCTGCACAACCTTGCGATCATAAGAACCTGAATCTTACGCGTCTGCCAATTCCGCCACGCCCGCGTACCGGCAACAATTATGATACCACAAAAATTGCCGCTTGTCAATACTTTTTATTATACAGCTTTTTTCTTTAACGTGTGCCGGATGTTAAGCGACGCAGGCACAAGCCGCGGTCAGTGCAGCAGACTTTGGAAAGCGACTGCTTTCCCTATTATTTTTATCTGTTCAAGCTCTGCGTCAGTATAGAGGAGCGGTTCATAGCACGGATTCTCCGGTGAGAGAATCAGCTTCTTTTTCTCCGGGTAGTAGTATACACGTTTCAGCGTTGCCTCTCCCTCTATTATCACAGCAGCTATCTCGCCGTTGTCTACCGACTCCTGAGAACGTATGAAAACTATATCCCCGTCATGTATCCGCGCGCCTGTCATGCTGTCCCCTTTGGCTCTCAGGCAAAAATCCGCCTCTATATCATCGACGGTAACATAGCTCCCGTATTCCTGCTCTGCGTATATCGGCTTCCCGCAGGCTATGGAACCCAGCATAGGTATTTTTTTGCTTTTTACAGGCATTATAACTCCCGGGAAGGCATCCTCGTTCCAGCCCATCAGCTCTGAGGGCGATGTATGCAGCGCGCGGGCGATCGCCTCTATCCGTTCCTGAGGAATATTTGTGATTATGCCTCTTTCATATCTGTGTATAGTCTGCTTTGTCGTATTGACTGCCTCTGCCAGCTCTTCAAGAGTGAGGCCTTCCGCCTTCCTTCGCGATCTTATGTTGTCCCCGGTGCTCATGCTTTGCCTCCTTGGATACGCGGTATCTGTATGCGATCGATAAAGTAACCTGGTGCGACTCGCATTTTGCGTTATCTTGAGCTTATTATAACACAAAGTAACTTATTATGCAATATTTTTTTTTAAAAATTTTATAAAAGTCACTTGACAAGTAACATAATGAGTGATAAACTTGTAACGTAATAAGTTACTAAAGGAGGAGTTCTTTTGATTTATTTGTATAGAGACAGGTACTCGTCCGAACTGCGGAGGCCGCATTCAGCGGTACTGAGAGATCTTGACAGGGCCGCATGGGAATGTGAGCGGATGACTGACGGGATACACAAGGTCGTAGAGAGCCGCGGGAGGGCGGTATATGAACAGGAGCGGTTCATAAGGACGGTGTGCCTTTTTGCAGAGGAGCTTGCGGAGCGTATTTATGAACTCTGCGAGGAACTCGAGGACTGAGTTCCGGTGCTGTAAACTGGAGGTGATCAGATGGTTTCTAAAATACCGGTTACGGTAGAGAGGATAGTGGATGCACTATGCGCCGATTATGACAGGCGTCGGAACGCGATCTCCAGCGGGGGGCTTGAGAGCGATACGGACGAGTTTTACCGCGAGCTCAACAGCGTTATCGAGGAGAGCATTTCAGAGAGCTGCGAGGAGGGGATACGCGCGGAGATGCTGAGGGATCTTAAATTGAGGCGCGGATACAACAGATCGATGATGTACGGGATATCCGAGGGGGCATACAAGCGCCGTAAAAGGCTTGCAAAATACATTATAGCAAGACGCCTCAATTATATTTGATCCCGTGTTACAGGATATGACAATTTTTTGCATTGAACGGATATATAATTACATAAAAAAAGATAAACAAGCAAAGAGGAAAACAAAATGTGTGCTCAACAGAACGCATCCCTTAACTTTACCTTTCGCTCCGATACTCTTCTCGTCTCGATATCCGGCGAGATAGATCATCATTCGGCGCGGGGTATACGCGAGAAGATCGACGAAAAAATGTTTTCTCTGCGTCCGCGGCTACTGATACTTGATCTCGGAGAGGTCAATTTTATGGACAGTTCCGGACTCGGTCTGATACTGGGGCGGCTCAGCTGCGCCGAGGAGATGAACTGCGCGCTCAGACTGTCAAATGTGACTGACGCGGTGATGAAAATACTTAATTTTGCCGGTGCCGACCGCCTTCGCGGTCTGACAGTTGAAAAAAAGAAGGAACAGACGCTTTGCAAGTGAAAAATAAAATTCCGCACTGCGGACGGAGGCTTTTTAAATGAAAATGATGGTAAATGAAATGAAGGTGCGCCTGACGGCGCAGAGCGAAAATGAGGGAACGGCGAGGTCGGTCGTATCCGTATTTGCCGCATCGCTCAATCCGACGATAGAGCAGCTTGCCGATCTGCGCTGCGCTGTGAGCGAGGCGGTGACAAACTGCATAGTACACGCGTACCGGGGCGAGAGCGATCGCAGCCGCTGTTACATATACATATCGGTAAGGCTTTACGACAACGGGGAGATATCGGTAGAGGTTGCGGACAAGGGGTGCGGCATACCGGATATAGAGGCGGCGCGCCGTCCTTTGTTCACAACAGACCCGGATTCCGAGCGCTGCGGGATGGGATTTGCAGTAATGGAGAGCTTTACCGACAGTCTCAAAGTAAAGAGCAAGGTCGGACAGGGCACTACGGTTTTGATGAAAAAATCGTTTCGCCGCTGAGCTGGCCCGCCGATATATACGGGGGTAAAGCCAGGAGATGGGAGACAGATATGACCGCAATCCGGAGCTGATCCGTCGGGCCAGGGAGGGGGACAGGCGTGCTCTCGATGAGCTCGTAACGGTAAACAGACCGCTGGTCGGCAGTATAGCCCAGAGATTTTCCGCACGGGGATACGATCTTGAGGACATTATAGAATGCGGCAACATCGGACTTATAAAAGCGATAAATACTTTTGATTTTTCTCGGAACTGCGCTTTTTCCACATACGCCGTTCCGCTGATCTTCGGAGAAATACGCCGTTTTCTCCGTGACGACGGGATGCTCAAAGTTTCGCGCGACGCAAAGAGGCTGTCTGCCATGATCGTCCGGGAGAGAGACAGGAGAAGCGCCTCCGGCGAGGACGTCGGTATAGTTTCGCTGGCACAAGCTTGCGGAGTCAGCCCTGCGGAGGCGGCGGAGGCGCTGGAGGCCACTGCTCCCGTATATTCCATACATGAGGGACCGGGAGATGAGGATTCACTTCCGCTTGAGGGAGTTCTTTTCGATGATGATGAGGAGGGGCGGAATTTTGACAGACTGTCGCTCCGTATGGCAATAGAAAAACTCCCGTCTGAACAAAGAAAACTTATACTTCTGAGATATTACCGCGATTTTTCACAGTCGGATACCGCCCGCGCGCTTGGTATGACGCAGGTCAAGGTCTCAAGAGAAGAGAAAAAGATACTCGCGGCGCTCAAAAAAGAGCTGGTTTAAAAGGAAAAATCAGCATACCAGGTACAGTGATAATTCTTTTGTTAATAAATTGTGAATATTTAAAAAAACTATTGATTTATCGGTATGCGTGATATAAAATATACAATGTAAGTTTGGCACTCACATTTAACGAGTGCTAAAATTAGTCTGAAAAAGGATATCGGAGGTATATAAAATGAAGCTTAAACCCTTACTTGACCGTGTTGTCATAAAGCGCATCGAGGCGACCGAGACCACTAAGGCAGGGATCATACTGCCGGGTTCCGCACAGGAAAAACCGCAGGTATACGAGGTCGTTGCAGTAGGCCCCGGCGGAGTTGTTGACGGGAAAGAAGTAAAGATGACTCTCAAGAGCGGGGACAAGGTCATCGCCGGAAAGTATTCCGGAACGGACGTAAAGCTCGATGGAGTTGAATATACGATAGTCAGCCAGAGCGACATCCTGGCAACGGTGGAGTGAGTCCTTTTCGGGAACGCTTTATTTCATCATAACGTTAGAAAAGAGGTAATTTGACATGGCAAAGGAAATAATTTACGGTATAGACGCGCGCAACGCGCTTCTCAGAGGTGTCGATAAGCTCGCTGACACCGTTAAGATAACCCTCGGCCCGAAGGGCAGAAACGTAGTTCTCGATAAAAAGTACGGCGCGCCGCTGATCACAAACGACGGTGTTACGATAGCAAAGGAAATAGAGCTTGAGGACGCGTCCGAGAACATGGGAGCACAGCTCGTAAAGGAGGTCGCTACCAAGACGAACGACGCGGCCGGAGACGGCACTACTACGGCTACGCTCCTTGCACAGTCTCTCATTCATGAGGGAATGAAAAACATTGCTGCAGGTGCTAACCCGATGGTAGTCCGCAAGGGCATCTTCAAGGCTGTAGACACAGCTGTTGAGGCTATCAAGGCTGCATCCAAGAAGGTCAACGGCTCCGCGGATATCGCGCGTGTCGGAACCATATCCGCAGGCGACGAGGTGATTGGAAATCTTATCGCCGACGCTATGGATAAGGTCAGCGCCGACGGAGTCATCACTGTCGAGGAGTCCAAGAGTGCGGATACCTACAGCGAGGTCGTAGAAGGAATGCAGTTTGACCGCGGTTATCTCTCTCCCTACATGGTAACGGATACGGAGAAGATGGAGGCTACTCTTGACGACTGCCTCATCCTTATAACCGATAAGAAAATTTCCAACATACAGGAGCTCCTGCCTCTGCTTGAGCAGATCGTTCAGAGCGGTAAGAAATTGCTCATAATAGCAGAGGACGTAGAGGGCGAGGCTCTCACTACTCTCGTGCTCAATAAGTTGAGAGGCACATTCACCGTTGTTGCAGTCAAGGCGCCCGGATTCGGCGACAGACGCAAGGATATGCTCAGAGATATCGCGATACTCACCGGCGGTACTGTTATAACCGAGGAGCTCGGTCTTGAGCTCAAGGATGCGACCATAGCTCAGCTGGGCCGTGCAAGACAGGTCAAGGTCTCCAAGGAGAACACCATAATAGTCGACGGCGCAGGCAGCAAGGACGAGATAAAGGCGCGTGTCGCTCAGATACGTTCTGCACTCGAGGTAACGACGTCCGAGTTCGACCGTGAAAAGCTCCAGGAGAGGCTCGCAAAGCTTGCCGGAGGCGTTGCGGTCATAAAAGTAGGCGCAGCTACGGAAGTTGAAATGAAAGAGAAGAAGCTTCGTATAGAAGACGCTCTGAATGCTACTAAGGCGGCTGTTGAAGAGGGCATAGTAGCCGGAGGCGGAACCGCATATATCAACGCTATTTCTGCGGTCGAGGCGCTCCTTTCCAAGGTAGAAGGCGACGAGAAGACCGGAGTCAATATAGTTGTAAAGGCTCTCTCTGCTCCTATGAAGCAGATAGCAGATAACGCCGGACTCGACGGATCCGTTATAATCTCCAAGATCCGTGAGAGCAAGAAGACCGGTTACGGTTTCGATGCGTATAATGAGAAATACGTCGATATGATAGACGCCGGTATAGTAGATCCTACCAAGGTAACGAGATGCGCTCTTCAGAACGCGGCTTCGATAGCCTCTACGGTTCTTACCACAGAAGCGGTAGTTGCGGATATAAAGGAAGAGACTCCCGCCGCAGCAGCTCCTCAGGGAATGGGCGGAATGTATTGATCTATCCGGAGAGGGCGAGCAAGCCTTCCACCTAAAAAATAAAAGCGCCGGGCAGAAAATTCTGCCCGGCGCTTTTTCTATTTTTGGATCAGTCCGGATGCTTTGACTGCGGACTCAAGCGCCGCGTCAAATACCGGGAAATCCCTTTTCAGTCTGGCTATCCCTCCGCTTTTCACAAAGCTGTGTGAGGTCTCTCCTTCAGCGGCCAGTTTGCCGCTGCCGGATATAAATATGCGGTATTTTATACTTATACGTATACCGTGATAAAAGGTGATCTCGGTCTGTATCTCAACATCGTCTCCATAAGTAACGGAATTTATGAAGTCACATCTGGCTGAATTGACGACACAAAATATCCCGTTTTTTTCAAGCTCCGTGTAGGGGCAACCGAGTTTTTCAAGCAGCCAGCCCCGTGACTCCTCCATCCATCTGAAATAGTTGGAGTGATGCGCTATACCCATTTTGTCGGTCTCATAATATTGAACTTTGTGAACATAAGTTTCCATTTTGCACCTTGAATACCTTTTGTGAACTTGACGTATGTGTTATTTTACCAGATGCCTCTTTATTTTTTTGGTAGTTGTTTTTTCAAACGGAGTATCTCTGAATTCTATTTTGCGGATCCGTTTGAACGTCGGGGCCTTCTTGTTGAGCGCGGCTATCTCTTTTTCGATCGCGGAATGCAGGGCATCCGCATCCATGCTTGAATATTTGTCATAGGCGGGATATATCACGGACGTGAGCGTGACGTGCCCCTCGTCGTCCTCTCTGCCTATTACTACACTCTCGGAGATCATATCTATTTTAGAGAGGTATTCCTCTATCTCCTCGGGGAATACATTTTTGCCGTTTTCAAGGACGATGACATTTTTTTTGCGCCCTGTTATGAAAATGTATCCGTCTTCGTCTATGTATCCGATATCACCAGTGCCGAACCATCCGTCGAAAGAGAACACCTCGGCGTTGGCAGCAGGATTATTGTGGTAACCAAGCATAACGTTTTTCCCCTTTACCTGAATTTCTCCGAGACGGTTTCCGTCGTCAATGACGCCGTTCTCATCTATTCTGACCTCGCAGCTGCTGATAGACGGACCGACAGAGCCGCATTTACGCTTGTCGACCGGAGTGACCGATACGAGAGGAGAACATTCCGTTATACCGTATCCCTCATAGATAGATATCCCGAAATTTTCAAAGAAGGGTATCATAGCTGGATTGAGCGCGGCGCCGCCGCTGATTATAGTTCTGAGGCTTCCGCCGAGCGATTCTCTGACCTGGGCGAAGAGCTTTTCACTGAGGTCTATACCGAAAAAGCTGAGCGCATGAGTTACCGCCATGCCAATGCGGAGCTTTTTATACTGTCCCGTCTTTTTTGCCTCTGTTATTATTTTTTTGTATATCGTTTCAACAAACAGCGGAACCAGCGCGAGGATCGTGGGATGATATTCCTTGAAATCGTTCATTACGTGCTTCAGAGAATCATTTATGCATATTTTCATTCCGAGATCCATGGCGATAAGTATGACTGCCAGCGCGTATGTATGATGTACCGGGAGCACGGATACGAGCACGTCCTGGTCATCGCCGCTTATCGTTTCACAGGCAGATGTGACTACGGAGAAAATATTTCTCTGGCAGAGCATGACGCATTTCGAGCTTCCGGTAGTTCCGGATGTGAACAGCATTTCGCAGCACCGCTCCTCGTCCGTATCTCCGCGGAGGACCCCGCATTCAAGATTGACAGCTTTGCCTGCTTCCTCTACGTCGGAGTATCTGACGACTCCGTCCGCGGCCGCATATTTGTCGGTGCAGTGCATCGGTATAAGGACCTCGATGCTCTTGTGAGTTGACGGAAGAGAGGAAAATCTCTTATTGAAGGTATCGGAATATATTATCATCTTGGCATCTACCGACTCGAGGAATTTTTCCGTCTCCTCGGGAGATACCTCCTTATCCATCGGAACGACCGTGTTCCCGGAATAAATTATCCCGAGATAAGCGGCGAGCCATTCGCCGCAGTTGTCGCCGACGAGCGCGATCCTGGTGCCGCTCTCGTAGCCTTTTTCCGCAGACAGCTTTTTGATCCCCGCGGCAAAGTTAGTTATTTTTTCATAGAACCCGCGGTAACTGAGTTCGTATTTGACATCTTCATATTTCCATACAAGTGCGCATTTGTCACCGCGTGCGGCGATCGCGTCTGCAAATTTCGCGACGTTTCTGACCGCGGTAAATTTCTTTACCTTTGGCGTGTGATTTACAACTCTGTAGTTTTTCTTCATTACAATGTCTCCTGTTCGGTGATGACCGTTCATCGGCGCCGCTTCATGCAACGCGATGCTCGGCGCTTGCCCTCCCCGGGAATTTTAGTTGCTGGCTATTGACATTCTCCCGAGGGTTGACTATAATAGTGATACAAATTGTATCCGATACATATTGTAGCATATTGAATTTTGAAAATCAATCGGGTCATATGATACAAAAGGGAGGCTCTTGTCTATGGACAAAAGAATGGAAGCCAACAGAATAGTCAAGGATAAAATAGGTATGTCGCTCATGCATCTTATGAGCAAAAAGAACTTTTCTGACATAACCGTTACCGACATTATAACTCATGCAAAAGTAGCGCGGGCGTCTTATTACAGAAATTTCAGCTCCAAAGAAGATATAATAGTCAGCCTCACCACAGATATAATGGAGAATTTTTCAAACGGACTTGAGATCGCGGGATACAGATATGACAGCAAAGAGGGAATATTGCTCGCTTTCCGGTTGTTCAGACTGTACCGGCTCTTCATACTCCGCGTTCATAAAGCCGGCCTGGCGTCGATATATCAGGAAATATTCGACGATTATCTTGTAAGGATGGCGGGAAATATGAAATGCAGTGATATAAACAGATATCTGCTGTATTATTTTTCCGGCGCACTGTATAATGTATTTATAAAATGGGTAGAAAACGGGATGAGGGAAGACTGCGAACAGATGGCAATGCTGATATACCGCAGGGGCCTCGGTCCGCTTTGATGAATACCGGTGCTGCGCCTGTAACACATCGGCGCAAGCGTGCGGCAATAGATTTATTTCCGGAGGCGATATCAAAATGGAAAACAACGAAAACAGCGCAAGATGCACGTGTGAACTCAAGGACGGGGTCATTGCCGTGCATTTCAAACGTGAGCTTGCCGATCCTGAGGATCTGGCGCGCGAGCCGCTGTTATATATGTATCGGATAATCGGAGTGGCTATCGATGCCGATACCGGAAAGCGCATGGTCGTCTATAAGGCTTTGTACGGCGATCTCGAGATGTACGTACGTGACGAGGCGGAGTTTTTGTCCGAGGTGGACAGGGTCAAATATCCGTATGTTCGTCAGATCTATCGTTTTGAATTGTGCTGATCGAGTTCGAGATCAAGTCATATCCCGGGCGGACACCTCCGCCCGGGATGTTTTTTTTCGACGCAGTCCTACTGCCAGAGCTGTATAAAAGGCTCAGACGTTGTCAGGATCACTGCAGAGGCGCATATGGTCGTTTTGATGGCGACGATGTGATCAAAAGATCTGTTTTATTTGCACGAATATGAGGGGGACGCGGTTAAGATAGCCCGATAATACGTATTTTACCGATCCGTTTTAACGGTACAATATAGCTTTTTATTTTAGATGTAGAATAAAAAGTGCGTTTGTAGTCGATTATGCTTGCATTTTGTAAAATATTGTGTTATAATGGAATAAACCGATCGGAAAACGTATATATTTATATGCATATGATCAAAAACTTCGTCATATCGCAAAATAAGCAAATAATTATTTATATAATGCATGAAATATAGTTGTCCGACAGGATCCGGTATCGCATCAGACCGGATATAATATATGCCGCCAACGCGGCTGAAGGAGGCTTGTCATGAACAGAGTAAAAACAGGTTTTGGCCGATCCGCTGTTTCGGTAATGATCGCTCTTATCCTTGCACTTATCTGTTTCGGCGCTGTGGGAACGCAGTTTTGCGCGGCGGAGGGAGCTGATACGTCATCGTCCGATACCGCCGATAAGATATTCAGCGACGTGGAGGATACACTTGGAGATTCAAAGGACTGGATCGATCTGTCCGACACCTCTCTCACCGGTGACGCGCTTTCGGAACAGATCCGGCTCGTCAGCGGATTTGTCGACCGGATAAACGCGCTCGCGGAGAGGGACGCTGAGATAGAACTTCTGATGTCTGAGCTCAAATCCTACAAAGAAGCGCTTATATCAAAACTGACGCTCGAAGAGACAAGAGCGTCTGTGCTCGCTCTGTTGGCGGAGAAAAAGACGGATATATACAACGCCGGTATTTATGCGCCGTGGGACAAAAATAAGATAGAGAGCATATATGAAGATGCGGTCGCAAAGATAAATACCGCCGCAGACGCTTCGTCTGCCTACATAATAAAGGATGCCGCAGTCGCGGACATGAACGCGGTAGAACCGCTGTATACGGTATGGCTGATAGCCAACGCCGTTCTGGTGCTTATAATAATAATCGAGTTTGTGATCCTTGCCGTGAGAACAAATAAAAATAAAAAGGCGAGGAAACTGAATTCCACCGCTGCGCTTTTCGCAGTAGAGGCAGGAGGATTCCTTATGGGCGCTCTCGTGTTTGCGGTGCTGTTGGTTATAGCCATAGTTCTTTTGATCTGTATAATTGCCGGCGGACGTTCTAATAAGGTTAATAAAGATAGTGCCGTAAAAGAACCTTCTGATGATCCCGCGGCAGAAGAAGTTGCAGAGGAGCCTGAGGCAGAGGAAGCCGCAGAGGAGCCTGCGGCAGAAGAAGTCGCAGAAGAGCCTGCGGCAGAGGAAGCCACAACAGAAGAAAATGAAGTCAAGGTCGTTCCGGCTGCAGCGGCGTCTTCCGATAGT
>CALWTR010000041.1 GCA_944384525.1 uncultured Clostridia bacterium | reverse complement strand
TCCATAGCGGCGATGGAGTATTCGTAAGCCGGGTGTGAGCCGCCCATGAGCTCGAGCACCGCGTATATCTCCGGATCGTTCACTATTTCGTTGAAATCATTTGTGATTATATCAGCATATGGGGAGTCCGGAAAGGATCGGAGATCAAGGATCCTGGCGACCTCTACCGCCTGTCCTGAGGTTTGCTCTATGATGTTTTTGTTTTTGGCGATGAGTTCAGCGCTCCCGCCGCCGACCGTACCAAAGCCGAGTATCGCAATCTTTATCATCTGACATCAGTCCTTAAAAATAAATAAAAGAATAAATATATATAAACGCGCAGCCTTACCGCGCGGTAATTATCCGGTCCCTGAGCTGAAAATCGGAAAAACGCGGCGCCGGAGCCGTCTCCCCCTGGCTGAGTAGCCGCGAATGAAATTTACTTGATAAGTATACCATAATGTGTAAAAAAAAGCAATACAAATATTCAAAAATAGTGAATAATGTTTTGGCGGGTCCTCTGGTTATCCCGTCTGTATAAAAAACCGCCCCTTGCGGGGCGGATATTGTTTTTCAGCCTTCGTATATATCTTCGAAATTCAGAGATGCGGATTTGGAATCCTCGCTTATATGCTCGAGAGGATCGACGTATGCACCGGAGATCTTTATTTCGAAGTGGAGATGAGGCTCTGCCGCGATCTCGCTAATAGCGCTGTCTCCTACCTTTCCGATAAGATCGCCGCTCTTGACTGCCGCGCCTTCAGTGAGTCCCTCGGGACGTTCGGAAGAGAGGTTGCAGTATATGGTGACCGCGTCGCCGCTGTGCTTGATCTCGACGCAGTTGCCGAGGAGGGGATCCTCGTAGATCCTGCTGACGGTACCGTCTGCCGCGGCATATACCTCAGCGTTCTCTGCGGTCGCGATATCTATGCCCGTGTGATAGCGCCATTCATTAAGAGTCTCGGAGAATACCGGCACCTCAATGCTGTGGTTTTCCTGTACGGTACCCACGGCAGGGGAGATGAACGTGGGAACGACATTTGCGTTGTCATCCTTGTTGCCGTCATCCTCGTTTTCGTTTCCGCCGTTTCCGCCGTCGTCATTCAGACCGCTGTCGTTGCCCGGAACATCCGGGTCAACGGACGGTGTCTTCCTGCTGTTCGCCGCTACGAGTCCTATAACGATCGCGCTTATGCAAAGCACGGATACCACGGCGATATAGATTATCTTCGCCTTCTTGCTATCCTTGATTTTCGTTTTGTTTTCCATTTGAATGCTTCCTTTCTTGTTTTGACAGTTATATTTTCGCCGTTGAACGGTATTTTATTCACCGCAAGGAAAAATTGCTTCGCGCTGTGCGTTATTTCCGCTGGCGCGCAACTCCGGACAATACTGCCGACAAATATATTTTTGACCGTATTTTTACATAATATACTTGATTTTGCTGTGCCGAGGTAATATAATTTAAACGTAGGATATACGGGCGAGCCGGGTGACAAGGAAGAAAAGCCGGACGCTCGCATTCTAACTTGCGTATTTTAAAATATCGGCCTTTATTGGGAGGAGACATTTATATGGATATAAGTATATTTTCAGGCTGGCACGAGGAACATTTCGGAACTGAAAGAGCCTTTGAGATGTTCTCAAAAGCAGGCTTCAAGGCACTAGATTATACGCTTGACGAGTGGAACAAGGCGCCTAAAAATTCCTTCTATTACGGATTTTCCGACAGCGAGATGCGCTCTTATTATCTCGGAGTAAAGGCGACCGCCGACCGCTTCGGTCTCAGGATAGGCCAGACTCATTCGGTATACGGGCCTTTCGATGCGACTATGTCGGAGGAGTTTTTTGAGGCGCAGAAGAAGAATATATACGCAACTCATCTCCTCGGCTGTAAATATACGGTAATACATCCTCCGATAATGCCGGAACGGAAGTACGACGCGTTTGAAAAGGAAAATTTCGATATCTGTATAAAGTATTATTCCCGTCTGAAGCCGTATCTCAAGGAGTACGGCGTTAAGATAGGTCTTGAGCCTATGTGGAATGAGGACGCAAATTACGGAAAGATATGCCCGACCATCTTTTCAAGACCGGAGGAGATACTTCGCTGTCTTGATGTGATGGGCGATGAGTGCTTCTGCGTGTGTCTTGACTTCGGCCATATAAATATAACGGGACGAGATACATCTGATACCGTCTGGGACGCGATAGAAAAATTCGGCGATACGCTCGAGATAATACATGCTCATGACACTGACGGCTTCAGAGATAATCATACGGCGCCGTTCTTCGGGGGAAATCTGAACTGGGAAAAGTCTGCCGCGGCGCTCGGCAGGATAGGGTACAAAGGCACTTTCAACTTTGAGGTATGCGGAGGTTTCTTTGAAAAATTCCCGGATGGGCTCGCGCAGAGCGCGCTCGATTTTCTCTGCGGGTGCGGCAAATATTACGCGGGCATCGCGGATGAAAACAGAAAAGACAAATAATGCTCCGCCGGCATTTATACGGTACTGATATTTATAAAAGGGTAAAGTAAAGAAAGGGAAAGGCTGTGAGGCCGCGGCTGTTTAAAATTTTAAAATGAAGTACGATTTTTCAAGACTGAGGGATTATCAGGATTCCCTCCTTCCTATGCTAAATATACCCGGCAATACTCTTATAATATCTAAGAACAATGAGGAGATATACAGATACACGACCGGATTCGATGATATTGACGCGGGAACTCCTTTGACGGATGACGTTTATTATAACGTATATTCGATAAGCAAGGTAACGACAGCGGTAGCGGCGGCACAGCTCCTGGAGCGCGGCGAAATATGCCTCTCGGAGCCGCTTTACGCATATATCCCGGAATACCGCGATATGTACATAAGGGAAAAGACGGATGAAGGAGAGAGGCTCGTAAAGGCGAAAAATCCGATAACGCTGAGACAGCTCATGACTATGACGGCTGGCTTTGATTATAATCTCGAGTCTCCGTCTATAAAGGCAGTGGCAGAGAAAAGCGGAGGTGCCTGCCCGACGCTCGACGTTGTGCGTGCCATAGCGAAAGAGCCTCTGCTTTTTGAGCCCGGAACCCACTATTCCTACAGCCTGGGACTTGATATTATGGGCGGAGTGATAGAGGTCGTTACCGGAATGAGACTTCGGGATTATGTAAGGGAAAACATATTCCAGCCTCTCGGCATGACAAGGACGTTCTATCATCCGACAAAAGAGATCAATATGAAGCTCGCGGCGCAGTATGAGCGCGGAAATGACGGCAGTGTGCGCCATGTTGATTCGACGTGCCGTCATCGCCTCGGTGAGGAGTTCGACGGCGGCGGCGCGGGGCTCGTCTCGGTCGCTGATGATCAGCTGCTGCTGGCAGAGGCTCTCGCCGGTATGGGAGTCGGAAGGAGCGGCGAGCGTATACTGTCGCCTGCCGCAGTGGATCTTATGCGTACCAATATGCTCGATCCGGTCCAGCTTACCGAGTTCAGAAGCGCGCCTCATTTTTACGGGTACGGCTACGGCATGGGCGTCCGGACAAATATGACCCGTGCTTACGGAAATCTGTCTCCCGTCGGAGAGTTCGGCTGGGATGGGGCAAAGGGGGCTCTGCTCCTTGCAGACCCCGCAAATGACGTCGCGTTCTTCTATGTAGAGCACGTCGGCGGCTCTCAGATGGTGGTACATAACCGGCTCAGAAATCTTATATATGCAGCGCTTGGTACCCCGTGATGGACAGTCGCTTTGAAAGAACGGCGTCGCTCATCGGCGAAGAGGGAATGAGAAGACTTGCCGTAAGCCGCGTTGCGGTCTTCGGGCTTGGCGGAGTTGGCGGACATGCTGCTGAGGCGCTCGCGAGATGCGGTGTCGGACGGATAGCGCTGGTCGATTACGATGCCGTGTCGCTCTCAAATATAAACAGACAAATAATAGCTGACGGCGAGACTGTCGGACGCTTAAAGACAGAGGTGATGCGGGAGCGTATCGCAAGGATAGCGCCGGATTGCATGACGGAGGTTTTTTCCGTGTTTGCCGATGACGGGAATATAACAGATATAATTACGCGCGATACCTCCTATGTCATAGACGCGGTCGATACGGTAAAAAGCAAGGTAGCGGTAATATCCTGCGCCTCTGAGCTCGGCGTACCGGTAATATCCTCGATGGGGACGGGGAACAAATTGTACCCTGAAAGATTTCGTATAACGGATATAAGCAAGACGCATACATGTCCTCTGGCGAGGGCGGTGCGCTCCGCGCTAAAGAAGAGCGGGGTGTCCTCGCTCGATGTGCTGTGGAGCGACGAGCCGCCGAGAACTCCGCCCACAGCGCCGGGAGAAAGACCGGTGCCGTCGTCGGTGTCGTTTGTCCCTTCGGTCGCCGGGCTTATGATCGCGGGATACGTCATAAGGAAGCTTGCCGGGATCGACTGAACGGCGGAACGAAGGCAGACGGATAAATAGATGTGTGCCGGGATTGACAAAAACGCTTGCTTTTGATATAATGGAAATGATAACACAGAGGGTCGTACGACGATCCCGAGAAAGGGAGATAAAAATGAAAAGTGTTAAGATAATGCTCAAAACCATCCAGGACGTCCGCGAGTTTGTGAACGCCGTGACAGGCGTTGATTATGAGGTCGATCTCATGCAGAACAGATACGTTATAGACGCAAAGTCACTTATGGGTATCTTCTCGCTTGATCTTCTCTCTCCGATCGAGCTCGTCGCCAGGACGGATGATGCCGGAGCGCTTTTTGATAAGATATCGGCATTCATAGTAAAATAAGATAAGAATAAAAAATCTCCCGGAAGTATCTCTTCCGGGAGATTTTTTGTGCGTTCCGATAGAATTGAATACTGATAAAAAGCAAAACACATGGATGTCGTGTATACAGACGCGTATACGCATTTATAGAAGTACTTTTGATATAAAACGGCAAAATGTAAAGATAAATATACAATAAATTCAAAAAAATAAGAACGAACAATAGAAAAAGCGCAAAAACGCAAATAAAAGAAAAAAGCGCAGACGAGTTCAAACGAGCTCGTATATGAAATAAAGTTGCAGAGAAGATCCGAAACGACCATCGGCATGGTAAAACAATAAACGACCGGAACGAGATCCTTTAGTGATCTGTTATGACGGCCTTTTTCATGACGAAATTATTGAGCGGGACGCCGCGGCATATGACGGTCTGCTCCTTTACCGTCACATAGCCCCTCTTTTCAAAAAACGGCTTTGCCGTTATCGATGCGTGAGTTATTATTGTATCTCCGGCGACTGCCGCTTCCAGCCGGTCGCAGAGCAGGGTCGCGATCCCGCGCCGCTGGCTGTTTTTTCCGGTATATAGACGGTCGAGATATCCGCGCTCCGCGTCGATATCTCCGAATCCGAGTATCTCGCCGTCCTCCTCTGCGACAAGGCAGAGCCTGCCGGAAAAAGCGGCGTTCCAGCGTTCCGGCTCTAAGTTCGCGGGCGCCCAAGCATCAAGCTGTTTTTCGGTATAGTCCGCTGCGTTTACCGTGTGTACCGTTTCATAAAAGAGCTTCTCTATCTGGCCGCAGTCATCACTTTTATATTCTCTGATGATCATTTTATGTGCCTCCGAAGTAACTGAAGAGTCAAAAACAGGTACAAAAAAGTACTGGTCAGTACTGATCGGTACTGATAAAATATAATCGGAATTTCAATTGATTTTCAAATCACAATAAAATTTGATTTAAATTTAAAACTCATACCGAATTTCAGAATAAAAGCCAAAACCTGCGTTAATTAAAAATTGAAAAAATTTTCAAGATGAGATCAAAATTGTATTTGGAACAAAATCGAAATTTAAGCTGGTTTTCAAATCACAAAGAAATTTGATTTAAATTTAAAACTCACCCCAAATTTCTGGATCAAAGCCAAAATTTACTTTAAAATGAGTTCGGATTTTTCAAAACAAAATTAAGATCGTATCCTGAACAAAATCGGTTTCAAATTGATCTTTGAGTCAAATTCAGTTTTCCGCGTCCTTGTCGGAATTCAGTATTTTGTATAGCTCGCTCTTGGAGACGCCGCGGTCTTTTGCCGCCCTCTTTATCGCATCCATCCTGCTCATGCCGGCTCGGATATACATATCGACGTGCTCGGCTTCCGAGCTCGGATACTCACAAGGCGTCTCTCGATCGACGCCCGCCTCGTCTGCGCCTTCAAGTATAAGCACATATTCTCCGCGCGGCTCTCGCTCGGAATAATAAGAGAGAGCGCCGGAGAGGGTAGTGCGTATCGTCTCTTCATTGAGCTTCGTGAGCTCACGGCACAGAGATATGCGCCGGTCTCCCCCGAAAAACTCAGACAGGTCCGTTAGCGTTCTCACCAGTCGGTGCGGAGCCTCATAGAATATGATCGTGCGCCGCTCTCCGCGTATTTCGCTCAGCCTCCGCTTTTTTGCCGCGGATGCGGAAGGGAGAAAGCCCTCGAAGGCAAATCTGGCTGTCGAAAGTGCGGATAGGGCAAGCGCACTTACTGCGGCACACGGTCCCGGCACTACGTGCACAGGTATCCCGGCGTCGGCGCAGAGGCGAACAACGTCCTCGCCGGGGTCGCTTATCGCCGGCATGCCCGCGTCCGTTACGAGAGCGCAGGATTCACCGGCGGAGAGCCGCTCCGCTATTACGGCGCCCCTCGACTCCTTATTGTGCTCGTGATAGCTGATAAGCTCCTTATGTATCCCGAAATGCGTCAGCAGTCTCAAAGTATTGCGCGTGTCCTCTGCAGCTATGAAATCCGCCTCGCGCAGAGTTTTGAGCGCGCGCTCGGTAATGTCGGAGAGATTGCCTATCGGCGTGGCGACAAGGTAAAGCGTCCCGCCCTCCGTCCGGTTTTTTTCTGCCGCATCGTGTGCGGCGCTCTTTTCACTGCCCATCTTCTTCTCCGTTCTTAAAACTCTCTTTATCAAAATGCGGTAAACTACCGCTGAAAACAGGCCGTTTCTGCGGCAAATGACCTCTGAAAACAGGTCGTTTCTACGGCAAACTACCTATGAAAAAAGGTCATTTTTTTATATAGAAATCTCCCGGGAAGCTCCCGGTATCCATTATATATTTCATATCGTCCGAGTACTCGGTGCGCGAGCCCGCCGCGTATATTATCAGCGGACGCGTCAAATACAGCCCGCATTTCCCGCCGGCTCGTCCCTCTGTCAATATCATAGACGGGGAAGAGCATGCATCCGGGAGGACAGCAGTCATCCTTTTCGGCTCTATGCCTGATGCGCGCATCGCATACAGAAGGTCGGCAAGTCTGTCCGGACGATATACGGAGCAGAAACTGCCGCCGTATTTGAGCAGATATGCGGCGCATTTTACAAAGTCACCTATATCTCCGTGTACCTCGTGCCTTGCGGCATACTTGCTGTCAGAGACGTTTCGTTCGCCGCTGTCGGTCTTCATATAAGGAGGATTCGTAAATACCGCGTCAAAGCCTCCGCGGCGGCCGACAGAGGCAGGGGCGCGTACATCACGGCACACCGCGCTTATCTTATCCGTCAGCCCGTTAAGGCGCAGGTTACGCTCTGTCAGCTCGCAGTACTCCTCCTGTACCTCGGCGCACACGATGCTCGTGAGCTTGCGTCTTGTCGCGAGGAGCATGGATATGATCCCGCTCCCGCCGCCGAGCTCGGCTCCCGTTCCGCCTCCGCCGCGCATGAATCCGGCAAGGAGCAGGGCATCCGTCCCGAAGGTCAGCCCATCCGTCTTTTGTATCAGCGACAGATCGTCATTTACATAATCCAGACGTTCATTTTCGCGGAGCGGGACTGATATTTTGTTGCTGATGTCTTGCATTTCCATGCTTTTCTCCTTTAAAAAAGGGCCGACGAGCACCGGGCGCAGAGGCGCCACGATGGCTGTCAGCCCTTCGCGGATAGATTTGTATTATTCCTCGACAGGCGCGTCTACGGGGCAGGTCTCTGCACAGGTACCGCAGGATACGCACTCATCCGCATTGATGACATACTTGCCGTCTCCCTCGCTTATGCAGCTAACAGGGCACGCCTCAGCGCATGCGCCGCAGGAAATGCAGTTGTCAGTGATTTTATAAGCCATTTCTCCATACCTCCATCATAGTAGTAGCTGTATTCTAGCATATTTTACCGAGAAAATCAATAGCTATTTTTATAAAATACAAGATGAGATTCAGAATTCGCACTCTGCCGCATCCTCATCGTTCTTTTCCGCGGTCTTCTTTCCTTTGGGGAGCCTTGTGACCTTGAGCTCGGAGAATGGAAAGAGCTTTACGGTCTCCTGCTTGTCGAAGAGCTTGACCTTTGCACTGCCGCTCAGCGGTTTTATCTCCGTGACTGTTCCCGGACCGTCAACGGTCGCTACTTCGGAACCTATCGGAGGTGCGTTTTTATATGCATCCTCGTATGTCTCGTGCTCGTATTTGAGACAGCACATGAGCCTGCCGCACGCCCCGGAAATTTTTGCTGAGTTGAGAGAGAAGTTCTGCTCCTTTGCCATTTTTATCGATACCTGAACGAAATCCGTGAGGAACCCGGTACAGCAGAAGCATCTTCCGCAGTTGCCAAGTCCGCCCATATACTTTGCTTCGTCGCGGATACCTATCTGCCTAAGTTCAATTCTTGTTCTGAACTGGCTGGCGAGATATTTTACGAGTTCGCGGAAATCGACGCGCGTTTCGCTTGTAAAGTAAAATATGAGTTTGGAATTGTCAAAGGTGTACTCTACCGACACAAGGCTCATTTCAAGCTTGAGCTCGGCGATCTTCTTTTTGCAGACCAGTGCCGCGTCAAGCTCCAGCTCCTTGTTCTTGGCGTCATGCTCCATGTCCTTCTCATCGGCGGGGCGGAGTATTTTCCTGAGCGGGGATATTATTTTGTCGGCACCCACGATCTTATTAGTTATCTTGACAGTCCCTATTTCAACTCCGCGAGACGTCTCCACTATGACTTTATCGCCGGCTTTCAGTATATGCCCGTCCGGCGAAAAATAGTATATCTTTCCGGCGCGGCGAAAGCTTATCCCAACTATTTCAACGGGATCGTTCCCTGGTCCGGCAGAGGCTTCGATCGCCTCCTCTGTCTGAATATCGTCTTTCATTTTGATGTGTCCTTCCTGAATCATGCATTAACGCCCGCTCAGTCCTGCGCGGCAGTTCTGATCTCCAGCGCAAGAGAGGAGAGCATGGCGGTGATATTGGCGTTTTTTTTGCCGGAGGACAAAATGTCCTCGAGCATTCGGTATATAGCCGACAGCCTTTTGGCTCCGATAGATGCCGCGATCCGGCAAGCCTCTTCGCGGTCGGTATAAAAGCTCATTTCCGCAGATGCGGCGACGAGCGAAACCGAGAGGTCTCTCACCGCTGACGCAAGCATCATAAGCGCCTCGTTCAGCGCCGTTCTCTCCTGCGGCAGAGCTCCGACCGCCGAAAGTATCTCGCTGTACGGCGCTCCGCGGCGCATAGCCGCCGCAACAGCGGCGACACATGCTCGCTCTTTTCTGACTGCGGCGCCGTTTTCATCATCCAGCAGTCTGAGGCTTTCTCCGATCCTGCCGCCGCCTGCCACAGCCGCCTCACGGAGCTTGTCGCCGGGATCATAGCCTGCTGATATAAGATACTTTTCGATGTCGTCCGGCGAAAAGATCTGCATTCCTATCTGCTGAGACCGGCTCCTCACTGTCGGCAATAATGCGTCTGAGCTTTCGGTGAGCAGGAGCATGACTACGCCGTCCGGCGGTTCCTCTAGGATCTTAAGTATAGAGTTTTGCGCCGCCGCCGTCATTGTTTCCGCATTTTCAAAAATATATATACGGTGTTCTGATTCGGTTGCGCTCAGATATGCGTCCCTCCGCATATCTCGCACGTCGTCTATGCCCAGTGTAGCTCTGCCTTCCTTTCGCCTGACAAATTTAACGTCAGGGTGATCGTCGTTCATTATCCTCTCGCAGTTCCGGCATTTCAGGCACGGAAAAGTCCCGCGCATATCCGACGTGCAATTGAGTGCGGCGGCGAAAAGACGGGCGAGAGTTCTTTTGCCGGACAGAGGGGGCCCGCTTATTATATAGCCGTGCGATACCGTTCCGCTGCGGATGGCCGATGAGAGGCGCTCTTTGGTGCGCTGATTGCCGAACAGCGGCGAAAAAAAATCTCCCATGCCAGCCTCCTTTACCATATTGCAGTCAACTTTATATTTTATTATAACAAATATTAATGCAGATGTCAAATCGGTTTTCATTTTATTTGCTTTTTCCGGCTCAGCGGATGACACCGTAAAAGAAGTTTTTTGGGTGTTGCAAATTTTATCCGGTTATGTTAATATATAGGTGAAACTTTTGATTGCCGTGGTTCGCGATCGGACACGATTCTCATTGATACGATACTAAAACGGCAATATATGTAAATAATTATTTGCATATAAAATGTTTCTTGACGATATTTATCTGTAAAGGAGATGTGTTAATGGCTGCTGCAAAAAAGTCTTCGTCTTACGGCAGGACTAAAAAAAGAGTCGAAAAAGTGATCAAGCGATCCAACAAGGCGACGCTTTTTCTGTGCGTTGCCGCGCTGGTGATCGGGATAGCCGCAGGTGCGTTCGCGTATATAAAAATGTCGGAGAACGACCGGTTTGAGCTGATAGGAGACAAGGAGTATACGATCCTTGTCGGTGAGGATTTCACATATTCCGAGGAGGGAGCGGTCGCTATAGCTCTCGGACGGGATGTTTCCGGCACGCTCAGTGCAGTTACCGATATCCCAAAGGATGAAAACGGCGCCTACAAGATCGATACATCCGCGGAGGGCGTATACAAGATCGTTTATACTGTAGATTCGCTCAAGTATAAAAATATTGAACGTATCCGCGTGTTCCGCGTAGTGGGAGGTGAGGAGATTGGCTGAGAAAAAAGGTTTCAGAGCGGCGGTCGCCATACCGCTCATGCTCGTATGCTTCCTCATAGGAGTGGCGGCCGGATTTATCGGCGCGGCCTATCTGACATATAACGAGTCATCGGACGTATTCACCGACGGGGACGTACAGATACATTTTCTTGAGCTGGGAAATAAATATGCCGGCGACTGTATCTACATAAAGGCGGGCGACAATGATATACTCATAGATGCAGGTTCGCGCACCGGCAGTGTGCCTACGATCAAAAACTACGTCGATCAGTACTGCGAGGACGGAGTTCTGGAGTACGTCATTGTCACGCACGCGCATCAGGACCACTATGCCGGGTTTGCCACTTCGGAAAATGAGGACAGTATTTTCGACCTGTATGAGACAGAGGTCATAATCGATTTTTCTATGACAAATCAGAAGAGCACCTCCTACATGTACAGCAACTATATAAGAGAACGCCAGGACGAGATAGATGCGGGCGCGGTGCATTATACCGCCGCACAGTGCATAGAGTCCGGGAAAAGCGTTTTTGAACTCGGTGACGGTATATCGATGACCATACTCGACAGCTATTATTATTACAACGAGTCGGATACGGAAAACGACTACTCCGTCTGCTGTCTCATAACTCACGGTGACCGGAATTTCCTGTTTACCGGCGACCTTGAGGAAGATGGCGAGGAGCGGCTTGTGGAGATGAACGATCTGCCGGAGGTAGATCTGTATAAGGCAGGCCATCACGGCTCAAAAACCTCTTCGAGCCAGGCTCTGCTTCAGGTCATAAAGCCGGATTATGTAGCGGTGACCTGCTGTGCTGGAAGTCCCGAATATACGGATACAGCCGCCAATCAGTTCCCGACCCAGCAGTTCATCGACTATATAGCGCCGTATACCGACAAGGTATATGTAACTACCCTTTGTGTCGATTACGACTCAGGGGAATATACCTCGATGAACGGGAACATAGTATTCATATCAGGGACAACGCTTGAGGTGGTGTGCAGTGCAAACAACACACTGCTCAAAGACACGGATTGGTTCGCTGAGGCCAGAATTTGTCCCGACGCATGGAAGTGATAACCTTAAGAAGAGGCGCCGCTGAATCGCGGCGTCTCTTCTATTTTTGGAGCGTTATGATTTGATACCGTGCTCCGAAAAGGTCAAAAGAGCGGATTTTATGCCCGTTTTTGCAGTTTTATGTTAAATATGTATAAAGTTATTTAAAATATATATAAAATATTATTTCAGCTTGACGGGAATGCTATTATTTGCTATAATTATAAAAACCGTTAAGCAAACCGCTCAGCGGTAAAACACGTAGGCCGCGGAACAGGGCTCCAGTCTTATTGTCCGCGTCTGACGCTCTTTGGGAGAGGAAGGTTTTTCATGAAGATAGGAATACTTACGAGCGGCGGTGACTGCTCAGGTCTCAACGCGGTCATACGTTCGATCGGGCTTTATGTTTACAGAAATATAAAAAATGCCGAAATAGTCGGTATCCCGGACGGTTACGGCGGACTCATACGCGGGGAATCGCATTCGCTCAGGCGCGAGGACATCGAGGGGATACTCGATCTCGGCGGGACAATACTCGGCACCTCAAGACAGCCGTTTAAAATGATGACCGTCGATGTGAACGGAAAGTCGCGCCTTGAAATGATGTGTGAAAATTATAAGAAAATGGGGCTTGACTGCCTGTTCACACTAGGCGGCGCGGGTACTCACAAGACCGCCGCACTGCTGAGCATGGAGGGATGCAACGTCATAGGTCTGCCCAAGACGATAGACAACGATATATACGGCACGGACGTAACTTTCGGATTCCAGACCGCAGTTGAGGTAGCTACCGAATGCATAGACAGGATAAGGACCACCGCGGAGAGCCACGGAAGGACGATGCTGGTCGAGATAATGGGGAATAAGGCCGGATGGCTGACTCTCTTCTCCGGGATAGCCGGTGGGGCGGACATGATAATCATACCGGAGATACCGTTTTCCGTCGCCGCCTTATGTTATTTCATAGCGGAAAAAAGGCGCAGGGGAGACGGATGCAGCATAATAGCTGTCGCCGAGGGCGCTCTCCCGGACACAGATGCAAAACTCAAAAAGGACAAGCGTACATTTATAAGACACGAGCTCGGGGAGTCGACGTCTACTGCTCATCTGGCTCAGATCATCGGGGAGAGGACCGGGGCGGAGACGCGTTCCTCCGTTCTCGGATATATGCAGAGGGGCGGAACGCCCTGCGCTTTTGACCGTGTACTCTCTTCGCGGCTGGGCGGCTTTGCAGGGAGGCTCGCTCAGGAGGGAAGATTCGGCGTTACCGTTGCAGTCTCGGGAAGCAACATCACTTTCAACGCTCTTACGGATATTGCCGGAAAATATAAGCTTGTGAATCCGTCCGGGGAGATCGTCAGATTTGCAAAGGATATAGGGATCGGTTTCGGAGACAAATAACGTTTTATCGCGTCGTCGGAGCTCTGCCATAGGCGCGGTATCACAGGAGGAAATATGAAATATTCTGTTGTGGATATAAGTTCAAGCGGGCTGTCGGCCATAGTCGCCGAGGTCCTTGACGGGGAGGAGAAAATTATTTACAGGGAACGCGTCAGCCTGAGCCTTATGCATTATTTTGAGGGCGGTCGCCTTTCTGCGCGCGGGACAGACAAGCTGATCGATGCACTGTCGCAGATGAAAAACAACTGCAAAAACATGGGTGCGGAACGTCTGTATCTAATCTCTACGGCCGCGCTCAGAAACGTAAAAAATTACGAGGAAATACGCGAGGCGATACTGTCCTCCACCGGAATACCTTTAAATCCGATAGACGGCAAGACCGAGGCGTACTGCGATCATATTGCCAATTCAGATATAGCTCCGGAAGGATCAGTACTGGCTGATATCGGAGGTAAAAGCATAGAGATATGCGATATGTCGGATAATGACAAAGGCAATATGATCTCTCTTGATTTCGGGCTGATAGACCTGCAAAAAAAATTCGTCAAAAGCATACAGCCGACCGAGGAGGAGGCTAAAAAAATCAAAAAGTTCACAAAGCGACGTCTCGAGCGCGCAGATGTGCCTGGAGAGGGGAAATTCTCGTCTGCGGTCCTCGTCGGTTCTACATCGCTCGCGGTGTACGATATGTTCGCGGATCATTCCAAGACAGACGAGTCCGGCAGTGAAAAAAGGATACAGTATAAAAAATTCAAGAAATTTGCCAAACACATGCTGTCTGATATCAGCCGCTCAAAGCTCATACTTGAAAATGCCCCTGAAAAACTTTATATAATAGGACCTGCCGTTATCGTGATCCGGTGCCTGTTCAAGCACTTCGGAGTCGACGATATCATAGTCAGCGACCGCGGAGTCAAGGAGGGATATCTCAAACTAATGACCTCCGGCGCAGAAAACGGGGAGTATTTAGATTTTACCGAGCACTCTCACGCATCAGTCAAAGTTGCGATCCCGGGAAATCCGAATGCAAAAGTACATAATTCAAAAAAGAGCATCACGGCAGGCTCCGCGAAAACTTCGCATCCGAGAAAAAATCCCGCCGCGGAAAAAGAGGACTGAGCGGGTGGCGGTTTTCATATAATAAAAAAACACGCCGCGCCGGCGGCGGATGTAAAGGAGAACCATTTTGAAAGAATCATCCTTAAGGGAAAAGGCAAAAAGAAAATTCGTACGCGGCATCTATATCAACAGAGAGTACAGCTGGCTCCTCTTTAACAAGCGCGTGCTCAATCAGTCGAGCGACGAGACCAATCCTCTCCTCGAAAGATGCAAGTTCCTGTCCATATTCACCTCGAATCTAGATGAGTTCTTTATGGTGCGGGTAGGAAGTCTGTACAATGAGAGCGTATCCGTTCCGGATGAAACGGAAAACAAGACGGAGCTGACTGCCGCAAAACAGATAGACGGGATCTGCACGGTCGTAAGAAAGTTTTATTCGGATCGCAAGGCTTGCTATAATAAGCTTAGAAGAGAACTGTCGGGTTCAGGGATAAAAATAATGAGGGCCCAGGAGCTCTCACAGAAGCAGAAAGAAGAGTGCAAGCGGATATTCAAGGAGAGCATACTCCCTCTGCTGACTCTTATGGTGCTGGACGCCAAGCATCCTCTGATGCAGTTCGAAAACATGAAAAATTATATGATATATGACCTGGAAAAGGACGGCCGAAAGGTCATAGGCGTAATGGCGGCAAGCGACGATCTCGATCCGCTGTACCGTATCGGGGGCGGAGAGAAAGTCAGGCTCATCCCGCTCGAGGAAATACTCAGGATGTTCGGGCACATAGCATTCACCGGATACAGTATGAACGACAGTATAATGGTGCGCGTTACCAGAAACGCCGACTTTGATACAAATATCGGAGACACGGATATAGAGTGCGATTTCCCGGAGATAATGAAGCGGAAGGTCGAGTCTCGCGCACATATGAATATAGTCAGGCTCGAGGTAGACAGAGACGGCTCCAAGCTCCGCGACTTTGTATTGAAACTGCTCGGGATAAGCGAAAGGGCTTGCTTTACGGACGAGCGGTTTTTCAGCTATAAATTTTTGCTGGGCATAGGTGAATATCTCCCGCCTGAAGAGAGGGCACGGCTTAAATACCGTCCGTTCAGCGGCGCAGTCCCTTATGAGTCCGCATCCTCTCTCATCGATACGGTATTTAACGAAGATCTGTTCCTGTCTTATCCTTATGACAGCATGTCTGCGGTCGTCGATCTGCTCGAGCAGTGCGCGGAGGACGAGCGCGTCAGTTCGATCAAGATAACGATATACCGGCTTGCCAGTCATTCAAGAATAGCCGAGCTTCTGTGCAAGGCGAGCGAGAACGGGAAGCAGGTCACTGTGGTTATAGAGCTCTGCGCGAGATTCGACGAGGAAAACAACATGTACTTTGCCGAAAAACTCCAGGATGCCGGCTGTACCATAATTTACGGTATGGAAAACTACAAGGTCCATTCAAAGATAATTTCGGTAGTGCTCAAGGACGGCGAGGAGATACGTTATATAACTCATCTAGGAACAGGGAACTACAATGAATCAACGAGCAAGCAGTACACCGATCTCAATATAATAACAGCTGACCAGCAGATAGGCGAGGATGCTGTCGCGTTCTTCCGCAATATTTCAATATGCAACACTGATTTTGAATACGATAGACTTCTTGTAGCTCCTAAGACCTTGAAATCCGGACTTATAAAGCTGACAGACCGGGAGATAGAAAAGGCAAAGCATGGCAAAGAGGGCTATATACTTGCAAAGATGAACAGTCTCACCGATAAGGAAATGATAGATAAATTCTGCGAGGCGAGCTGCGCCGGGGTAAAGATCGAGCTTATAGTAAGAGGGATATGCTGTCTGTTGCCCGGCGTTCCCGGAAAGACTGAGAATATCCGGGTCATCAGCATTGTCGGAAGATTTCTTGAGCATTCCAGAGTATATTCTTTCGGACGCGGAGACGAACGCATCATGTATATATCAAGTGCCGATCTTATGACGAGGAACACGGATAAGCGGGTAGAGATAGCCGCGCCGGTGCTTGACCGAAGGATAGCAGACAGGATAGAGAGATATCTCAGGATCACACTTTCGGATAATGTCAAGGCTAGAGAACTGCTACCCGACGGAAAGTATCACAAGACTGAGTCGGACGGCGAGCCGCTAGACTCTCAGGAGTTTTTCCTCGCTGAGGCGGGCGGAAAGATCCGGGGGGACCTGAGCTGAAATAATGTATTGCCGATTTGAATGGAACTAATGCCTATCGAAATAATTGACTGCCCATTTGAACAGAGTTAATGCTCATTTTCAATAGGGGAATTGCCTGTTTAAAATATGAAATACTTATCTGTGATAAGGACGGTCCGATCGAGAACAAGAGGCGGATATCATCAAAAAAATACCGGAGCTTTTATTCGTATGAAAACTGTATTTTCAAACTGCAATATCATAGATACCGAGAACGGGTGTGCGGTAAGACACGGCGCGGATATAACCGTATCAGACGGCAAGATCGAAAGCATAACTGACCATTCCGCCGCTCACCCCGGCTGCCGCGTTTACGATATGAGCGGCAAGTATGCGCTCCCCGGACTCATAAATCTGCATGTACATCTGTTCGGGAGCGGGCGTCCGAGCAAGGTTCTCGGAGGAGGGTCGGCACAGCGCCGGCTCATTGCCTTCATACATACAAAGCTCGGGCGTTTTGTTCTCTCCAGACTTGTAAACTCGGCGGCTGAAAACCAGCTCAACTCTGGGGTCACGACAGTACGCGCAGTAGGCGATTTCTGCGGCTCTGATATAGATCTCAGAAATGCACTTGCAAAGGGAAAGGGCGGCGCCGCCGGACTGCGCGTTTTGGTTTCCGGCCCCGCGATAACCGTTCCCGGCGGACACGGTGACGGTACCTTCGCCAATGTTGCGGATACGGAGGAGGGGCTTGTACGCCTTGTAGATGAGAATGTCGGACGCGGCGCTGACCTTATAAAGATATGTATAACCGGCGGGGTCATGGACGCCAAGAAGAAAGGCGAGCCCGGAGAGGTCAGGATGAATGAGGCGCAGGTAAAGGCGGTCTGCGACAGAGCACACTCACTCGGAAAAAAAAGTTGCAGCTCACGTTCAGAGCGGCACAGGCGCAGAAATAGCCGCGCGCGGAGGCGTAGATACGATCGAGCACGGCTCTGTCCTCTCTGAGGAATGCATAGAGCTGATGAAGAGCAGGGGAGGGGCGGTCGTCGTCACATATTCTCCTGCGCTCCCGAACGTATATCTGCCTAGCTCTGTCACTAAAATGAATGAGCTCTGCGCATACAACTCCAAAGTTGTCATGGATTCAATGACCATCGGGGCTAAACAGGCTATGGCCGCCGGATTGCACGTCGGGCTCGGGACGGACGCCTCCTGTCCGTTCTGCACCCAGACCGGGACATGGCGGGAAGTGGTTTATTTCAGCAAGATCGTCGGAGTTCCCGCCTCGGATGCGCTGATCCGCGCCACGCTCGGCAATGCCGAGATACTCGGACTTCAGAATGTTACCGGTTCCGTGTCAGTCGGAAAGAGCGCCGATATAGCATTTTACGCGGCCGATCCCGTGGAGGATCTTAATGTACTGCGCCGACCGTGTGCCGTATCTGCCGGCAAACGCTTCATAAAAAAACCGAGACCCAAGCTCAACCGTAAGACAGAGGCGATACTCGACACCGTGATGGAGGAGATAATGAAGTGAAAAAATACGCCGTAGATATATGCAGGGACATAGACATAAACGGAGACAGGCAGAACATAAGGATACGCGCAGCGAGAGAGGGTCTACCGCCAATACTTTTCATACATGGCGGACCAGGAGTCTGCGACAGGCACATAGTGCTTGCAAAGCAGTCCGCGCTCGCTGAAAAATATACAATGGTTTGCTGGGATCAGAGAGGCTCGGGAAAGAGCTACTCACCCGGTATCAAAAAGCAGGAGCTGACTGTGGATACATACGTCGAGGACGCTCGGGAGCTGGTATCTCAGATATGCAGGATGCTCGGAGCAGACAAGGTAGTGATCGCAGGTCACAGCTGGGGCACCGTTATTGGGCTTCAGCTCGTCAGCCGTTATCCCGAAAAAACAGCCGCATATATAGGTCAGGGACAGTTTATCGACGGCTGGAAAAATGAGGAGGAGTCATACCGATTCTGCGTAAGGGAGCGAATCACATACAAGTTACGAACTTTGTTCTCTTTCTGTTAAAATTATATATTAAAACTTATAAGATTTCAATATTTAAATAGTAATATTCTTCTCCAACAGTATAGATTATTTTCTGTTTTA
>CALWTR010000040.1 GCA_944384525.1 uncultured Clostridia bacterium | reverse complement strand
ATCCGGCAAAAATATCTGAATCATCAGCTATCGTCAGCAGTTCCAAAGCGCCGGAGCGGCATTTTTCCTCAAGCATCCGCCAGGGCATGCGCTCCTCCGGCGGAAATGAGTACATGTATACATCTTTTATCTTTTCATACTCGTCTTCTCTTGCATTTCTCAGAAACATTTCAGAAATATCCTTTCCGTCCGGCAGAGTTATGTCTGACAAACTTTGAACGAAAGATATTTTAACACATAGCCGGAACAAAGTCAATGCTCATATGGGTTTTACATTTCACTGAAAAGGCTGGGAAATACCGCGAAAGAACCGCGTATCACTGTGACAGTGTTGGGGAAAACGGCGTTTCGCGCACTTGACTTTATTATATATTTGTTATATAATATAAAGAAATTCGGTTTGCATAATGCCTAGATATTAAACTTGTACCGCGCGATGAAAATAACGGGAAAGGAGACGCTTATGGGAGATTTCATACTGCACAGTCCATATAAGCCGACCGGTGACCAGCCGGAGGCGATAGACAAGCTCACAGAGGGCTTCAGACGTGGAGACAGGATGCAGACCCTGCTCGGCGTCACCGGCTCCGGCAAAACGTTTACTATGGCAAATGTTATAGCCAGGATAAACAGGCCTACGCTGGTCCTGGCTCACAACAAGACTCTCGCCGCACAGCTGTGCTCCGAGTTCCGCGAATTTTTTCCGGAGAACGCGGTAGAGTATTTCGTCTCATATTACGATTACTATCAGCCGGAGGCTTATGTTCCCGGAAAGGATATGTATATCGAGAAGGACGCGATGATCAACGACGAGATAGACAAGCTCCGGCACAGTGCCACCTCTGCGCTGTTTGAGCGCAGGGACGTTATAATCGTTGCATCCGTCTCCTGTATCTATTCGCTCGGAGATCCTACCGAATACGAGAATCTGCTGATATCCATACGCCCCGGGGCGGTCATGTCGCGCGAAAGCCTTATCTCAAGGCTCATATCGATAAGCTATGAACGCAACGATATAAATTTTGTCCGCGGTAAATTCAGAGTGCGCGGAGATACGGTCGAGATATTCCCGGCGTCGAGCACCGATAAGGCGGTACGGGTAGAATTCTTCGGTGATGAGGTCGAGCGCCTGAGCGAAATAAACATCGTCACGGGAGAGGTCATAAGCAATCTTTCATATGCGGCTATATTTCCCGCGACACATTACGCGGTATCTGACGACAAAAGAGAAGCTGCGCTCGAAGAGATCGAGGAGGAGATGCGGGAGCGCGTCGAGTTCTTCCGCTCGAACGGAAAGCTCATAGAGGCACAGAGGATAGAGGAGCGGACAAAATACGATATAGAGATGCTCCGCGAGGTAGGGTTCTGCTCCGGCGTCGAAAATTATTCCAGGATACTTTCGCGCCGCGCTCCGGGATCGACTCCGTATACGCTGCTGGATTATTTTCCGAGAGACTTCATTATGTTCATCGACGAGTCACATGTCACACTTCCGCAGGTAAAGGGAATGAGCGGAGGAGACACCTCCAGAAAGAAAAATCTGGTCGACTACGGCTTCAGACTGCCGTCGGCTTATGACAACCGGCCGCTTTATTTTGAGGAGTTCGAAAAAAAGCTCGGGCAGGTGTGCTTTGTTTCCGCTACGCCGTCTGAATACGAAAAAGAGCACTCTACGCAGATAGTCGAGCAGATAATACGTCCTACCGGCCTCGTCGATCCGGAGCTCGAGGTAAGACCTGTTGAAGGTCAGATAGACGATCTGATAGGCGAGATACGTAATGTCACTGCCGCGGGAGAAAAAGTTCTCGTTACTACAATGACAACGAAAATGGCAGAGGACCTTACCGATTATCTTTCAACGCATTCGATCAAGGTAAAATATATACATCATAACGTAGAGACGATAGAGAGAATGCAGATAATCCGAGATATGCGTCTCGGAGTTTTCGACGTTCTCGTCGGGATAAATCTGCTGAGAGAGGGACTGGATATACCGGAGGTATCGCTGGTAGCGATACTTGACGCGGACAAGGAAGGCTTTCTCCGCAGCGAGACGTCGCTGATACAGACGATAGGGAGAGCAGCGAGAAATGTACACGGCAGGGTAATAATGTATGCCGATACCGTCACTCGTTCTATGCGTGCGGCGATAGATGAGACAGAAAGAAGAAGAAAAATACAGAGCGAATATAATGCCGAGCACGGAATAATACCGAAGAGCGTTACAAAATCCGTGAGGGACATTATCGAAATAGGCAAAAAAGAGCGCTCTGAGGGCGGCAGAAAGAAGAGGATGACGGCGGATGAGCGCGCAAAGACCATAGAGCTCCTTACTGCGGAGATGAGAGACGCCGCAAAGCACCTGGAATTCGAAAAAGCTGCTTTCCTGCGCGACAGGATAAAGGATCTCAGAACAACAAAATAGCAGGGTTATATAAGAGGGTATTTTTTTAAAATGGCAAAAAATCTTACAGTCAAGGGCGCGAGGGTAAACAATCTCAAAAATATAGACGTGACGATACCAAAGGACAGCCTTGTGGTTTTCACGGGTCTGTCCGGGAGCGGGAAATCGTCCCTTGCGTTCGATACTATATATGCGGAGGGGCACAGGAGGTTCGTTGAGAGCCTCTCTTCCTATGCGCGCCAGTTTCTGGGTCAGCTGGACAAGCCGGACGTTGATTCTATCGAGGGACTGTCTCCGGCAATATCGATCGATCAGAAGACGACTTCAAAAAATCCGCGGTCCACAGTCGGCACAGTGACCGAGATATATGACTATCTCAGGCTCCTTTATGCCAGGATCGGCATACCGCACTGTCCCGTATGCGGTAAGGAGATAAGGCAGACTACCGTAGATCAGGTCATAGACCGGATAATGTCTTTCCCGGAGGGAGAGAGGTTCATGGTGTTGGCTCCTGTTGTCAGGGCACAGAAGGGTATGCACGAAAAGGTGTTTGCGGATGCCCGCAGATCCGGATATGCCAGAGTCAGAGTTGACGGGATAATGTACGATCTGTCCGAGGATATCAAGCTTGAAAAGAACAATAAGCACAGCATAGATATAGTTGTGGACAGGCTCGTCATGCATCCGGATATACGTTCTCGTCTTGCGGATTCCGTTGAGAATGCGGTAGCTGTATCCGGCGGGAGGATAAATGTAGTTACCGTTCCGCGCGACGGAGGAGAGGGAAAGGAGACAGAATTCTCTCTCAAATATGCATGCGAGGAACACGGGATAAGTTTCGGAGAGCTCGAGCCCCGTATGTTCTCTTTCAACAATCCGTACGGTGCATGTCCGGAGTGCTCAGGACTTGGTGAGATGCAGACAATATCCGAGGAAAAGCTCATACCGCACAGGGATCTTTCACTCAGAAACGGTGCAATAGCCTGCAACGGTTTCAAATCTATGGAGGAGGAGAGCTGGAACGGTCCTTTGCTCGCCGCTGTGGGAGCTGATTTCGGCTTTACGCTCGATACTCCGGTCAAGGATTTTTCAAAAGAGGCATTCAGGGCGCTTATGCACGGAACCGGCGACCGCGTATACCACGTAAGACGATACTTCGGCGGATCATATCGCGAACAGAGCACGACTTTCGCGGGAATAATACCTATGATAGAACGCAGGATGTCACAGGCGGGAGGAGATTACTACCAGGAATTCGTCATGGAGGTGCCTTGCCCGCGCTGTAAAGGAGCAAGGCTTTCCGAACTGATGCTAGGCGTAACGGTAGGTGGGCTCAATATAGATGAGATATGCCGCCTGCCGATCTCGGATATGCTCAGATTCGTAAACGGACTTGAACTGGGTGAGACGGAGGCTAAGATCGCTAAAGAAATACTCAAAGAGATACGCTCGCGTCTTTCTTTTTTGGAAAATGTGGGACTTGAATACCTTACTCTGGCGCGCAAGGCCGGGACGCTTTCCGGAGGAGAGGCGCAGAGGATAAGGCTCGCCACACAGATAGGATCCTCCCTGACCGGAGTGCTTTATATACTGGACGAGCCATCTATCGGTCTTCATCAGCGCGACAACGGCAAGTTGATATCCGCGCTTAAGGGGCTGAGAGATCTCGGAAATACCGTCATAGTCGTTGAGCACGACGAGGAGACGATGGAAAACTCCGACTATATCGTCGATATAGGTCCCGGTGCAGGCGTACACGGCGGAGAGGTCGTCGCCTGCGGAACTCCGGAGGAGGTCAAAAAGGTAGAAGGATCGCTCACTGCCGACTATCTGAGCGGCAGGAAGAAGATACCGATACCGGCGGTGCGCAGAGCTGGAAACGGAAAATTTATCGAGATCGTGGGAGCATGTGAGAACAATCTCAAGAATATCGACGTCAAAATACCCCTAGGTTGCTTTACCGCCGTTACAGGCGTATCCGGGAGCGGAAAGTCCTCTCTTATAAATTCGGTGCTGTACAATTCGCTTGCCCGCGAGCTCAATCATGCGATAACTTTCCCCGGTAAACACAAAGAGATACGGGGAATGGAGAATCTGGACAAGGTCATTGCTATAGATCAGAGCCCGATAGGGCGGACGCCGAGATCTAATCCCGCTACCTATACCGGGCTTTTCACTGAGATAAGAAATCTGTTTGCCAAGACTCCGGACGCTAAGAGCCGAGGATACGACTCCGGTCGTTTTTCCTTCAATATTCGCGGCGGAAGATGCGAGGCATGCGAGGGAGACGGCGTCAAAAAGATAGAGATGCACTTTTTGCCGGATATATACGTCAAGTGTGATGTGTGCCGCGGGATGAGATACAACAAAGATACGCTCGAGGTGCGCTATAAGGGCAAGAATATATACGACGTGCTGGAAATGACGGTCGAGGAGGGGGTCAGTTTCTTCGACGGGATCCCTATGATACAGAAAAAGCTGATAACTCTGCTCGATGTTGGCCTTGGTTATATAAAAATAGGGCAGTCATCGACTACCCTGTCAGGCGGAGAGGCGCAGAGAGTCAAGCTCGCGACGGAGCTCTCGAAGCGTTCGACCGGAAAGACGATATATGTTCTCGACGAGCCGACTACAGGTCTCCACACTGCGGACGTCGCAAGGCTGATCGATATGCTCTCGCGTCTGGTAGACGCAGGGAATACCGTCGTCGTCATAGAGCATAATCTTCACCTTATCAAGACTGCGGATTATATAATCGATCTCGGTCCGACCGGCGGAAGCGGCGGCGGCAGAGTTATCGCCTGCGGAACTCCGGAGGAGGTCGCGGAGTGCGAGGGGTCGTACACCGGGGAGTATCTCAGAAAAATATTTTCGGGAGAGTTTTGACATTTGAAAAGGAGATGCCATGAATTACGGAAATATAAAGCAGAACGATATCGCTAACGGAGAGGGAGTACGCGTCTCCCTCTTCGTCAGCGGCTGTACGCATCACTGCAAAAACTGTTTCAATAAAGAGACATGGGATTTCAGTTACGGCGAGCCGTTTACCACCGAGGTCTGGGAGCGGATATTCGGTTATTGCGATCACGACTACATAACCGGACTTACTCTTCTGGGAGGAGAACCGATGGAGCCGCAGAATCAGAGGGCTCTGCTTCCATTCCTGCGCGAGTTCAAAAGGAGATTCCCGGGCAAGAGCATATGGTGTTATACAGGCTTCCTTTATGAACAGCTGACCGGGGAGCACCGTGTGAACACGGAATGTACTGACGAGATACTTTCTATGCTCGATATACTTGTCGACGGAGAATTCGTTGATGAGCTGAAGAGCCTCGGACTGCGTTTCCGCGGATCTTCAAATCAGCGGGTCATAGACGTGCCGGCAACACGCGCCTCCGGCTCTGTCGTGCTCTGGAGCGGCGTCAGTGAAGACAAAAAGTACTCCGATGCGAAACCGGTCAGGGATTGACCGCGCATACATATTTGTAAAATGGGAAAAGGGGATACATATGAAGATAAGATTCAAAAAGCTTGATGACCGGGCGGTGATGCCGACCTACGGGACGGAGTTCTCCGCCGGTGCGGACCTGTATGCGGTATGCGACGGGAATATTTCAGTGATGCCCGGACAGACGGTCTTTGTTCACACCGGTCTTGCAATGGAAATACCGGAGGGATATGTAGGATTGGTGTTTGCAAGAAGCGGACTCGCATGCAAGAGCGACCTTGCTCCTGCAAACAAGGTCGGAGTGATAGACCCTGATTACAGAGGAGAGTTTATGGTCGCACTGCATAATCACGGAAGCAGTGAACGCGAGATATCCTGCGGTGACAGAATAGCGCAGTTCGTCGTCGTCCCTTTCATACACGCGGAGTTCGAGGAGGCAGAGGAACTTGCGGAGACGCTTCGCGGAGAGGGCGGATTTGGTTCGACCGGTAAACGCTGAACATTGCGCTTTATCTTTTTTTAAAGTTAAAGCCGCCGGCATCCTGTTTGGGAATGCCGGCGGTTTTTTGGCTTTAGCAATTATTTTGCTTTTTGGCTTTAGCAATTATTTTGGGTATTGCTGTTATTTGATTATCAACTCCGGGGTTTTTATACTTACCCTTGCGTTGTCCGGTACGGATTCCGTTATAAAGCTGTTACCGCCGATAACTGCGTTTTCTCCTATGACCGTCTCGCCGCCGAGTATAGTTGCTCCGGAATATATCGTGGCGTTATCCTTTACTGTCGGGTGCCTCTTTAAGCCGGAGAGCTTCTGACCCTTGCGAGGAGAGAGCGCGCCGAGAGTTACTCCTTGATACAGCTTGACATGGTCGCCGATCTTCGTGGTCTCTCCGATAACTACCCCGGTACCGTGGTCTATGAAAAAGTAATTTCCTATTTCAGCGCCCGGATTTATATCTATACCTGTCTTTGCATGGGCGCATTCGGTCATTATCCTGGGTACGAACGGAACGTCGAGCGTATACAGTTCGTGAGCGATCCTGTATACGAATATAGCGTAAAAGCCGGGGTATGAGAATATGACTTCTTCTATTGACTTTGCCGCCGGGTCGCCCTCAAAATGAGCCTGTGCGTCAAGCATCAGACGGCGCTGTATCTCAGGCGCCTTTTCAATGAACAGGGAAGTCAGCCTGCCAGCCTCAGCTCTGTGATCCTTGTCTCTCTCCCGGAAAGCAAGGGCGAGGGCGATCTCCGCACGGGTCTTATCGTATATCGAGCGCAGGCAGGTCTGAGCAAACTCAGACATATCAGTGTCGGAGTAGCCTCTGACGCCGTAGAAGGCCGGAAAAAACAGAGACTGAAAATCCGACAGTATTTCTATGATCTTTTTTCTGTCCGGGAGAGAGAGGGAGTCTCCCCAGACGGTGAAGCCGGCATTTGTATAGTTGACTTCTATCGCCCGGGTAGCCTCTTCTATGCTTCTCCGCCTCTCGGCCTGGGAGTCTTTGTTGTATGGCATGATTTCTGGACCGTTTATATTTCCGCCACAGCGGAAATCCCTTTCCGTTATTTCCCCGCGAGGGGACAGTTTTACGGCGTGAGCCTGTTCGGACCGCGGAAGAGGAATTCCGCTTCCTTTATTGAGAGGCCGAGGAAAAGCATCGTCATCCTGTCTATTCCCAGGCCGAATCCTCCGTGAGGCGGGCATCCGTATTTAAAGAACTGCAGATAGAACTCTACGTCTGCGCCGAGTCCCTTTTCCTCCGCCTGGCGCTTGAGCACCTCATATCTGTGCTCGCGCTGTGCTCCGGTAGTTATCTCGGTGCCGCGCCAGATCAGATCGTAACCCATCGGGACGCCGTTTTCGTCGCGCATATGGTAGAATGCGCGCTCCTTTGCGTCATAGTCGGTCACAAAAAGGAATTCATGTCCGTATTTTTCCATTGCAAACTTTCGGGTCATCCTCTCTGCGTCTGTCGTAAGATCGCCTTTCAGCTCTTCGGGAATTGTGTAGCCGTACCTTTCCTCAAGCTCGCGGTAGAGATCTCGGAGCTTGATACGCGGGAAAGGAAGAGAGGGAACTATCACTTCGATGCCGAAGAGATCCTTTATCTCATCTCCGCATTCGCGCTTTACCTCTGAAAGCGTGTAGGCGAGCAATTCCTCCTCCAGCTTCATCACGTCCTCGTAGGAGTCTATATAAGAAAACTCCAGGTCGAATCCGGTAAACTCGGTAGCATGTTTATTGGTAAAGGATTTTTCCGCTCTGAATACAGGGCCGGTCTCGTATATACGCTCCAGTCCGGCCGCCATTGCCATCTGCTTGTAGAACTGAGGCGACTGAGCAAGATATGCTTTTCCGGAGAAATACTTTACCTCAAAGACGTCGGAGCCGGACTCGCTGGCCGCCGCGATGAGCTTCGGAGTGTGTATTTCTATGAAATCCCGCTCTGCCAGAAATTCCCTCATTGCGCGCGTCATGACGGTCTGCATTTTCATCATTAGCTGGTTTTGAGGGCGGCGCAGATCTATCCAGCGGAAATCCATTTTCGAATCTATCTCCGAGTCGTCCTTGATCGGTATCGCATCCGCGATGGACTCAACGCGTATGCTGTCCGGGAGCATTTCTATACCGCCCAGTTTGACGTATTCGTTTTCAACGACTTCTCCCTCCGCAGTAATGACCGACTGCAGTGTAAGGCTGTCGATAATTTCGGACATTTCCGGATGTTTTTCCTTTTCTACGGTCAGCTGGAGCTTTCCACTTATATCGCGAATGACAAGAAATGCCATCGTTCTTTTGTTTCTGATATTTTCGACGAAACCGGCTATCTTTCTTTTCCCGGGAGTTATATCTGCGATCTTTGTGCGTTCCATTTTTATCCTCGCTTTTACTTTATGTATTTGTGGTCTTTGTCGTCCTTGTATTTGGATGTTTCTGCCGCCAGTCGTGCCGCTCACGCCGTCCGCTATACAGTATATTTGAGCCGATGTCAAAGTTTAACGTCGGATGACAGTGTCAGCCGAGCGTGATCCGGCCGAAGAATTCCGGGCGGTGGTAGTCCGGCGCGGGAGCGGATACCTCGTTCCATACCACGTAGTGCTCGTGCCCTGTATCGTCGCCGCATTTATAGAAGTTGCCGCGCATATCGGTGTCGTGCGACCCGAATACGGAATCGATGAAAGAAAAAGGTATGAAATAACAGAGCCGCCAAGTCGACGGGGTGATGTAGCTCTCGCATCTGAAGTCCGATGGTTCGAACTCCGGGTGTATCCTTGCGCCTCTGCCCTCACCGAGACCTATATGCATGACTCCGAGGCAGTTCACTTCTATATTGAGGTATCTGCCATCCCCGGCTTTCGGAGAGAGGAAAAATTCCATACAGGAATCTTTGCAGACGAGCCCGTTCTTTTTCGTCTCTTTTCCTACGAGGGGCTTCTCGTCGCTTTCGAGAAGAACTGATATGCCGCCGCTCGACCATAACAGCTTTGCAGAGCTGTTCGGCTTTAACGGGTATTCTTTCCAGGGGCATATGTCTATCTTCGCTTTATCAATATTTTCCCATGCAGGGTCTAGCACTCCGCGATGACACGGTGCGTTTTTGACAACATATGTTTTCATTTTATCGTGCCTTTCACAAAAATTTGTCAAAACAAGCCTGCACCGCATTGATGCTTTCCAGACGTTTGCTTCTCCGGTGATCCCGTTTTTTCATCATCGGACGGCGCGGACTTCGTTCAAATCACGGAGATATTTTACCATAAAACAACCGCATTTACAATATAAGTCAAAAAAATAATGCAGATTATTGATTTGCGTTTTTACTTATGCTATAATGATTTGAAATCAAATAAATCAAGTTTGCGAGGTGTTCAAATTGAAAGATATACTCAGCGCTCCTTTTATGCGTGAAATGTGCGACATGGCTGACAATATGTACAGGCTCGGCTGGGACGAGCGCAACGGAGGAAATATCTCCTATCTTCTCTATGATGAGGATATTGCGCCATACCTTTCCGCCGACAAAGTCATAAGAAGGATACCTACCGGATTTTCGGCTCCGGAACTCGTCGGAAAATACTTCCTTGTTACCGGTACCGGCAAATATTTCAAAAACGTGAAGGGAGATCCTGAGAGAAATCTGGGTATAATCAGGATAGCTGAGGACGCCTGCACTGCGGAGCTGCTCTGGGGCTTCTCCAACGGAGGCAGATTTACAAGTGAGCTCCCCGCGCATCTTATGAGCCATACGGTCAGGCTCAGACACAATCCCAAGAACCGCGTTATAATGCATACTCATCCGACGGCTACTCTTGCCATGACGCATGTTACCGAGCTTACCGAAAAGGCGTTTACCAGGCTTATATGGGGGACATGCACCGAGTGCATAGTAGTTTTCCCGGACGGTATAGGAGTTCTTCCCTGGATGGTCTGCGGGACGAACGAGATAGGAGAGGCGACCGCCAAAAAGATGGAGGATTACCGGATAGTTATATGGGGCATGCACGGTATCTACGGCGCCGGTGTTGATTTTGACGAGGCGTTCGGTCTTATAGAGACAGTGGAAAAGGGCGCTCAGCTCTATATGATGTATTCTCATCTTCCGATAGTGAACCGTATAACCGACGAGCAGCTGGACGAGGTGGCTAAGGCATTTCATCTCGAATACAGAAAGGACTTCCTAGGTCAATGAGCTCCGCATATGAAAAAATGAAGAGCGGTGAGGTATATATCTCCGACAGTGAGGAGTTGCTTTCTGAACAGCGGATCTGTATGGAGAGACTGTTCGATTATAATGCGACACGTCCGTCCGAGCAGGAGCGGCGCTCAGAGCTCTTGTCCGAGATCCTTGCTGAGGCTGGCAAAAACTGTTATATAGAGCCGCCTCTGCATGCAAACTGGGGAAAGCACACGCACGTAGGCGACAGTTTTTACGCAAATTTCAATCTCACGCTCGTCGATGACACGGATATATATATAGGCGACAATGTCATGATCGGTCCGAACGTGGTCATAGCTACTGCCGGGCATCCCGTGTGCCCGGAATTGCGTATTCTGACAGCACAGTTCAATATACCCGTGCATATCGGCAACAATGTATGGATAGGCGCGGGAGCGATAATCCTGCCCGGAGTTTCGATAGGAGACAATTCCGTCATAGGCGCCGGGAGCGTCGTGACCAAGAATGTGCCGCCGAATGTGGTCGCTGTCGGCAATCCTTGCCGCGTATTGCGCGAGATAGGGAAGCATGACAGAGAGTTCTATTACCGCGACCGCCGGATAGACATGCGAGACATATAAGTCCGCGCCGAAAAACCGATAGACCGGGGGACTCGTCCCCCGGATCTTCCGGTACGGACGCAGGCTTTTGAATATAAAAAACTTTAAAAAGGTATTGACAAAAAAAATATTATTTGCTATAATACCAATGTTCGCTGGTGTGGCTCAATGGCAGAGCAGCTGATTTGTAATCAGCAGGTTGATGGTTCGACTCCGTTCACCAGCTCCAAAAGAGCCGGCGAAAGTTAGCTCTTTTAATATGGGGGAATTCCCGAGCGGCCAAAGGGGGCAGACTGTAAATCTGTTGTCACTGACTTCGCTGGTCCGAATCCAGCTTCCCCCACCATACTACTATGTGTCCGAATTTGAGTTCGGACACATTTTTTATTCTTGTGCAAATATAAAAAAAGTCCGTTTTTACGGACAAAGGAGAGATCTATGGACGTATTTTCATATGCGGCGGGAACTGCGGACGATAATCCACTTGCAAGAATGGTTTTTGACGGAGGCTATTGCGGCATATTCCGTACGATCGGCTGCATAGGCGACAGCCTCTCGTCCGGAGAGTTCGAGTCTATGAGCAACGGAGAAAAGGGTTACCACGATATGTTTGACTACTCGTGGGGGCAGTACATCGCCAGGCATTGCGGGTGCCGGGTATACAATTTTTCGCGCGGAGGGATGTCCGCCTCCGAGTACTGGAATTCCTTTGCGGAGCAGAACGGATTCTGGGACGAGGATAAGTTATGCCAGGCATATATAATGGCGCTCGGCGTTAATGATATTATCTGGATGAAGCAAGAGCTCGGCTCGGTCCGCGATATATGTCTCCAGGACTTAAGCCGGAATGCCGATACATTTGCAGGGTATTATGCAAGGATAATACAGCGGCTCCGCGGGATGCAACCCAAGGCCCGTTTTTTCCTGATGACTATGCCGCGGGAAAATGATGGCAGAGATCATTTGAGAGCCGCTCACGCAGCGCTCCTGCACGATATTGCTGATGCCTTTGAGTTTGCGTATGTGATAGATCTTTTCAAGTACGCTCCCGTTTATGATGATGAATTCAAAAGAAAATACTATCTCGGCGGGCACCTTAACCCGCAGGGATATATATTTACGGCAAGGATGGTCGAGAGTTATATCGATCATATAATCAGAGCTCGTCCTGAGGATTTCGCTCAGGTCGGGTTCATCGGTACGCCGTATCATAACGAGAGCGGAAAATGGTGATCCTGATCAGGCGAATGAGCAGTAAAAGAAATCCTCGATCAGATCGAGGATATGTATAGGACTTGCTTCGTATCGCTCAAGCATTGATACGAATTCGTATATCCTTTTCCTGTCGGACGTTACGTCGTGTATAAGCTTTACGCTGTCTTCAGTCTTTATTTCTATACCGTAACTGACATATCGTTCGCCGTCAGGCGATTCGCCGTCTTCGCTGAAAACAGAATATTTTGTCATATTGAACCTCTCTGCACTGTGCCGGTGATCAGGGCACATTATTCCATATTTATCCAATGTGTTATGAATTATACCATAATTATCCAATTGAGTCAATCCACTGTGAACAAATTGCAAATAGAATTTTCAAGGGAACTTTTGAAAAAATATTGTAATAATTTCACAAAAACCAAAACAGAGTCGGAAGGCGTTTACCACTCGGTAAACGATATGCGGTAAATGACGGCGGTGTGTCCAAACACACCGCCGTCATTTATTTCATAGGGAGAACAAAGTCTTCGGAGAAGGATCACGTATGGAAAATATTAAAAACTCGGGCTCAGGCAATCAGATACAGGAGCAATATTTAAATTTTCGGTGCGGTTCCAGTACATACTCCTTTGTATTTATTTGTATTTATATGTCAGGTGACAGGCGCGGCGGGGTGCGCACATGTCGATTTATAAGCATACATAAGCAGGACACGGTCACATGAGCTGTATTGCATATGTATTGAATAAACCGCATACAAGATTTCAATAAGCAATATATAAGATCTCAAATAATTCAAAATAGGTCGGATATGGTCTATTATAATATTTTATAAGTACTTAAAATGTATAAATTGCGCAAAATTCAAAAAAGCTGTTTACAAAAGGCGGCATTTGCGGTAAAATATATGAGCGAAGAGTCATTGCGTAAGGGCGCGGAGCGGCCGGAAAAATGTGGGCGGTGCGCGCAAATAAAAAAACGGAGTATTTAACGGAGTATTTATATGAAGAAGATCCTCTTGAAAATGTCAGGAGAGGCACTCGGCAACGGAACGGGAGATATTTACGATCCCTCCTTTGTAGACGGGGTGGCAGCCGCGCTCAGAGATTGTGCGGCGGAGGGATATCAGATAGCTCTCGTGGTCGGAGCAGGGAACATATGGCGAGGAAGACGCGGCGCCGAAATGAATCACGTTACGGCAGATCATATGGGAATGCTGGCGACCGTTATAAATTCACTTTGCCTCAAGGACGCTATAATAAGGCTTGGTGGACGGGCAAGGGTAATGAGTGCGGTTTCCATGATGCCGTTTGCGGAGGATTATTCTGCCGAAAAGGCCTGCGGATATATGTCTGAGGGGGACGTTGTGATCTTAGGCGCTGGGCTAGGCGTGCCTTTTATGTCGACCGATACTGCCGGAGCAGTCAGAGCTGCAGAGATAGGCGCCGATACAATGCTGATGGCAAAGAACATAGATTACATATACACCGACGATCCGAGGAAAAATCCCGGAGCCGAAAGACTCGAGAGGATCAGCTGCTCTGAACTTCTGTCACGCGGACTGACGGCGATAGATGCGACTGCGGCGGCATTCTGCCACGCCAACGGCATATGCATCAAGGTGTTCGGAATGAAGTCCCCGGAGGACATAAAGCGCGCGATACGCGGTGAGGTCACCGGAACTACTGTCACCAGCGACTGATACGCATAGATACGGCGCCGGGGACGATAATCATTGAAATAAATGTTGAAATATTATTTAAGCGGAGGAAAGTCATATGAAACTTGACACTAAGGAATACGAGTCCAAAATGCAGAAGAGCATCGCGGCATACGCGGACAATCTCTCCACGATACGTGCGGGCAAAGCAAATCCCGACGTGCTCAGAAAGATCACGGTAGATTATTACGGGGCGCCGACACCTATACCCTCAATAGCTGAGGTCAAGGTATCTGACGCGCGCACCATAGTTATAACAGCATGGGATAAGACTGTGATAAAAGCAATAGAAAAGGCGATACTTACGTCGGATCTCGGTATAAATCCGCAGAACGACGGCAGTGTTATACGACTCTCATTCCCCCCTCTCACTGAGGAGAGGCGCAGGGATATGTCGAAGCAGATATCCAAGATGGGCGAGGATGCAAAGATCGCGGTCAGAAATATACGCAGAGACGCCAACGACAAGACCAAGGCGATGAAAAAGAACTCCGAGATGACAGAGGATGAGATGAAGATATCCGATAAGGCGATCCAGGATCTCACGGATAAGTACATAAAGGAAATAGACGATATCACAGCTAAAAAAACAAAAGAGATCATGGAGATCTGATCTCGCCGAAAGGGCAAAATGTTTAAATTCAAGAAAGACGAAGAGTTCCATCTTGACGAGCGGCTGTCCTCGATAGCATTCATAATGGACGGCAACGGCCGGTGGGCTAAAAAGCGGGGACTGCCGAGAAGCGCAGGGCACCGCAAAGGTGCGGAGACGTTTGTAAAGCTCGTTAAATTTCTGGGCAAAGCAGGCGCAAAATATATAACCGTATACGCTTTTTCCACTGAAAACTGGAAGAGGCCGCGCGAAGAGGTAGATACGCTTATGCAGATATTTACCGAGTATATAGACAGAGCCATTGACCGCATCGGCGACAATGATATACGGGTGATCTTTCTCGGCGATAAGACGCCTCTGCCGGAACGGCTCCGTGAAAAATGCCTTGAAATAGAGAAAAAGTCGGAGAAAAATACAAGGATACTGAATATCGCGCTGAACTACGGCGGGAGAGATGAAATAGTCAGAGCGGTCAACGCTGCGCATGCTGATGGGATAGAACGCATAACCGAGGAGGTCATATCGCGCTATCTTTATACACGCGAGTCACCGGATCCCGACCTGGTCATACGTACCGGCGGAGAAATGCGTACATCCAATTTCCTTATGTGGCAGTCCGCTTATTCGGAATATTATTTCACCGACACTCTCTGGCCGGATCTCAGCGAGAGAGAGATCAAAAAGATAGTAAGTGATTTTTACCGCCGCAACAGAAGATACGGCGGACTTTAAGGTGGTAGCATGAAGCAGAGGATAATCACCGGCGTCTGTATGGCGGCGGTCTTCATTCCGATAGTTATTTTTTCAGAATATATAGTATACCCGATAGCCGTCTCTCTGCTGTGTGTAATGGCTATGTTCGAGCTGTTCAGGGTCATAGGTATGTTGCGCTGTCTCCCTCTTTCGATCCCGGCATTCGTTTTCGGCGCCTTTTTCCCGTTGTACGCTTTCTTCGTATCAGATGAAGCGGAATACCTGAAAAATGTGCTGGCGGCAGTGTTCGTCTATTTGCTTTACGCTTTTGCAGTTGCCGTTTTCATGCGCGGAAAGATCAATTTTTCGTCTGTAAGCGCCGCGGTGATATCGGTGCTTTATTTGACGGTCTCCTTTACCGCTATGTCTGCTTTGAGATATGCGGACGGCGGGGAGTATTATGTATATCTGATATTCATAAGTGCCTGGGTGTGCGATATATTTGCGTATTTTACCGGGCGCCTCTTCGGCAGGCACAAGCTTATAGTTGAGATCAGTCCGAAAAAGACGGTCGAGGGTGCCCTCGGCGGTATAGTTTTTGTCGCAGGTGCGTTCGCTCTTTACGGGTTCATTGTCGGGCGGATATATTCGCTTGTTCCCAACTACCCGGTGCTCGTCGCCGCAGGTGTTGTCGCAGCAGTGATATCACAGATCGGGGACCTTATAGCATCATTGATAAAGCGAGAGCACGAGGTAAAGGATTACAGCAACATTTTCCCGGGACACGGCGGAGTTATGGACAGATTCGATTCCGTTCTCGCGGTGGCTCCCGTTGTATTCGCGGGTACGCAGCTTACGGGATACATATCTTTTTTCATATGACAGTGATCATAAACCGTGCCGCACATTGCGCGCCGCTCTGTAAGCGCGCGACTGCGGCATTTATTTTAATGCTGGGAGTTTGATTTTTTATGCGGGAAAAGACAATAGCTATACTCGGGGCTACCGGATCCGTAGGCACTCAGGCGGCTGACGTTGCCAGGAAAAAAGGTATCAGGGTATCTCTTCTGTCCGCATTTTCGGATACGGATGGTGCAGAGCGGCTGGCGCGCGAGTTCATGCCGGACGCGGTAGCCATGGCGGACATCGGTGCTGCCGAAAGGCTCAGGATCGCGCTCGCCGATACTGATATAAAAGTTTACGGCGGAGACTGCGGACTCACGGATGCGATATATGATATCGACGCGGACGTATATGTCAATGCTGTTCTCGGCTGTGCCGGTCTGTTACCGTCTGTGGCAGTCTTGGAAAAAGGGCGCCGTCTTGCACTCGCCAACAAGGAGACCATGGTTGTCGCCGGGGAGGCGGTGACTCGGAAATGCGTAGAGTCCGGAGGAGAGATAATCCCGGTCGACAGCGAGCACTGCGCAATATTTCAATGTATGAGCGCGGGACGGCGCAGTGAAGTGCGCAGCATAATCCTGACCGCATCCGGAGGTCCGTTTTACGGATATACGTCGGAGATGCTCGGAAAAGTAACTCTTAGCGACGCGCTTGCACACCCGACCTGGAAAATGGGAAACAAGATAACCGTAGATTCCGCTACGCTGATGAACAAGGGATTCGAGGTAATAGAGGCTGTCCGGCTTTTCGGCGTAGGACCCGAGAATGTTCGGGTGGTGGTGCACCGGGAAAGTATAATCCATTCAGCGGTAGAATATATTGATAATACGGTCATCGCGGAGATGTCCGTACCCGATATGCGTTCCTGCGTACAGTATGCTGTTGACTATCCGGACAGGAGTGCCGCGGTGACTGAACGGCTAGATCTGTTTTCTGTCGGGACACTGACGTTTGCTCCTCCTGACCCGGAGGTATTTCCTTTGCTCGGCGCGGCATTTGACGCGGTGTCGTGCGGGGGTGGAGTTCCTGCCGTCCTCAATGCGGCAGATGAGGTAGCCGTAGACGCGTTTCTCAAGGAAAAGATCCGTTTTTGCGATATATCCGAGGCGGTAATGGGCACCGTGAGCCGGCTCAGAGGCGCATCAGAGATCAATGATATAGATGATATACTCTCTCTTGACTCTGACGCGCGCCGTGTCGCCCGTGAACTCGTATCCGATATTTCCGGCAGGCGCAACGCTTGACCGGATACGGTCGGATGCCCGGCGGACGTATAGTATATATTGTCATATAGTTTGAAAATAAGTCTGATTTCGGAAAATGTAAATATTTATTGTCAATTTCCTGATTTGCAGATCCTGAGATCTTCTCAGACCGGAGGTACGATTTGTTTATAGTAATAGCTGTATTGCTGTTCGGCTTTCTGATACTCATACATGAGTTCGGGCATTATATAACCGCCCGGCTGTGTCATGTTACCATTATGGAGTTTTCCATCGGGATGGGACCTAAGCTGGTTTGGTATGAGTCGAAAAAAACTGGTATAAAATACTGCATATCCATGCTCCCGCTCGGAGGCTATGTTTCTATGGCGGGAGAGGATGAGGAGTCGGACGATCCAAATTCATTCGATAAAAAACCGGTGTGGCAGAGGCTCATAATAACCTTTGCCGGCGCCGCTGTCAATATAATCGCCGGGTTCATAGCTATGGCGTTCCTGGTCATGTTCACAAGGGTAGGTTCTACCGAGATACGCGGATTCATTTCGACCGATTACACCGGTTACGAGATCTCCAGCATGGACAGCGGACTCATGGTCGGAGACGAGATAATCAAGGTCGACGGCAGACGCGTTCACGTATACGATGAGCTTGCTTATGAGATCATGAGAAAGGGTACTGAACCGCTTGAAGTCACGGTCATCAGGGACGGGCAGGAGCTTGATCTCACGGTCGTATTTCCGAAATATGAGGTACAGGGTCAGGTAGTCGGGGACATAGATTTTGTCTCGACCGACCTCGTGAAAACGCCGTGGTCGGTCATCGCCGCCACATTTGAAAAGTCATGGCTGGTCGTCAGGATGTGCTGGGAATCGATATTCGATCTTATAAGCGGCAGGTACTCGCTGAGTGCTGTATCCGGACCCGTCGGGATCTCGGCCGCTATCGGAGAGGCGGCTAAGTTCGGCCTGGAGCCTTTTGTGTATCTGTCCGCAATAATAACGATAAATCTGGGTGTCATGAACCTTTTGCCTATCCCCGCTCTCGACGGGGGGAGGATATTATTCCTGCTCTGCGAACTCGTTGCAAGGAAGAAACTGCCGTCTAAGCTGGAGGCAAATATAAACGCGGTCGGACTGCTCTTGCTGCTAGGTCTGTCCGTGGTGATACTGATCAAGGACGTATGGACGCTGGTGGCTTAGCGTCTCGAATGAAAGGAAGTCAAAGCTATGATCGGCAAGACAGAGAGAAGGCATACAAGATCAATTAAGGCAGGGAACGTGGGCATAGGCTCGGATTTCCCGATAAGTATACAGTCGATGACCAACACGGATACACATGATCATGCGGCGACTCTGGGACAGGTACGCGCTCTGGAGGCGGCGGGATGCGATATAATAAGGCTCGCCGTTCCGGACGAAGCCGCCGCAGAAATATTCTCTTACCTCAGGGAAAACGGGGTAACGGCGCCGCTGGTCGCGGACATACATTTCGATCACAAAATAGCTCTGCGCTCGCTTGAATACGGAGCGGACAAGATAAGGATAAATCCCGGAAATATAGGTGGGAGAGAAAAATGTGAGGCTGTTGTTTCGGCCTGCGCGGAACGCGGAGTACCGATACGGATAGGCGTAAATTCCGGATCGCTTGAAAAACACATACTTGAAAAATACAGTTCTCCCACTCCGCGTGCGCTTGCGGAGAGCGCTCTTTACCACGCCGGGATACTTGATTCAATGGGGTTCAGAAATTATGCGATCTCCGTAAAATCTTCAGATGTGCGCTGTATGATAGAGGCAAACAGGATACTTGCATCAGAGACCGACGTACCTCTGCACATCGGTGTCACCGAGGCCGGAGGAACAGAGCGCGGTACGCTGAAAAGTGCGGTCGGGATAGGCACGCTTCTCGCAGAGGGAATAGGCGATACGATAAGGGTATCACTTACTGACGATCCGGTAAAGGAGGTCTACGCCGCCCGAAACATACTCAGAGTGCTGGGGTTGCGCGGAGGTCTGGATATAATTTCCTGTCCGACCTGCGGCAGGACTCAAATAGATCTTATCCCTCTTTTAGATCAGTTTGAAAAACGTCTCCATGAATCCGGACTCGGCGGAGCGGAGATAAAGGTCGCTTTTATGGGGTGCGCCGTTAACGGTCCCGGCGAGGCCAGAGAGGCAGATATCGGGATAGCAGGGGGCAAAGGAGAGGCGCTGCTTTTCAGGAAGGGCGAGATAATAAGAAAAATACCGGAGAGGCGGATAGTGGACGAGCTTCTCGAGGAGATAAAGAACATAACACGTGAGCGAGGAGATACGGTCAAATGACCTGTGCGGTCTGACGGCACTTCGGCACCCGAGTTTTTTGGAGTTGAAAATGGCTGGTACTATGAATTTTTTCGATATATTCAAAAAATACGATCCGGACGAGGAAAAGAGGGAACTGCTTCTCAGCATAAGGGATTTCGGCAGGCAATGCGTCAAATATACGAAGAGCGGAGAGCCGCTCAGAGTTGAGGTAAGCTGTAATTTCCCCCAGAGATGCGACGCGGAGCTTATCTATGAGATCGAGGATGAGTGCAGAGCGGTATACGGTGCTCTTTCATTTAAAATAATGCCTCATTTTCCGCCTGAGAGCTTTTCCGTCAAATATATGCGCGAGATAGTTTGTGAGGCGGTATTTGCCGGCGCAGTAACGCAGGGATTTTTCAACAATGCGCAGTATGACGATGACGGCGAAACTATATATGTGCGCATACCGTTTTTGTCGGACGGGGTCAGCATGGTCAATTCAGTCAACACGGGAACGATACTTGAGAATATCATAAAGAGCAGATACGGAGTATCCCGCAGGGTCGTCATAACCTCATCTGATGATGCAGAGGCGAGAAGAGAGGAGAGACAGCGCAGTCTCAAGGCAATATTGGCAGAGGCGGACGCGGAGAGCGCAAGACGAGCTAAGGCTGCCGCGGAGGAGGCGGCGCGGCTCCGCAAGGCGGAAGAGGAGGACAAGCCGGAGTTCAAGAGGATATCCGGAATCTCTCCGCTTACCGGAACATTCCGCAGCTTGTCCGACGGGGTTTATTCAGTCGGCGCGTCAACATACGATGTAAGGGATGCTGAGCTGATATACGGATCTGAGTTCGATATAGGTGCTCCGACTCCGCTTTCGGAGGTGACCTCCCATGTAAATTCAACGGTAATAATGCTAGGCACCGTGTTCGAGGTGAATGGCAAGGAGTCGAGAAACGGCGACACTATACAGTACAATATAGGCATAAGCGACGGGGCAAGCGGCATATATTTGAAACTCAGGCTCAAAGCAGAGGACAATGCATCCGTCGCAGGGATAAAGCCGGGCGTGAGCGTTGCAGTACAGGCAAAACTGCTCGTGGATAAATTCGATGGAGAGATATGCGCCAATCTTCGGTCCGCAAAGAAAATATCTAAGCTGACCCGTGTCGACAATGCGGAAGAAAAGCGTGTGGAATTGCACCTGCATACGAACATGTCCGCCATGGACGCATTGATAACGCCGGAGGAGCTTGTCAAGACCGCGGTAAAATGGGGGCATAAAGCGATAGCGGTCACCGATCACGGCAATGTACAGGCATATCCGGAGATAATGCTGGAGCTTGAAAAATCCGGGAGCGATCTCAAAATAATTTATGGTATCGAGGGCTATTTTGTGAACGACACCGCCAGAGCGGTATTCGGCAACAAGCGCCCCGCGTTCTCGGATGAAATGGTTGTTTTCGATATCGAAACTACCGGACTTTCAAACCGCACCTGCGGCATCACCGAGATAGGGGCGGTAATAATAAAGGACGGAGAGATAATCGACACCTTCAATACTTTTGTTAATCCCGAGATGCATATACCGGAGGAGATAACAAAGCTCACATCGATCGACGACGATATGGTCAAAGATGCGCCGCTGACCGAAGAGGCTGTGCGCGCATTCCTCGATTTTGCCGGCGACCGCATGCTTATCGCACATAACGCCGGATTCGATATCGGATTCATTCGCGTGGCTGCTGAGAAATACGGAATAGAATTCGGAAATACATATCTTGATACAGTTCCGCTCTCTAAATATGTCAATCCGGAACTTAAAAAGCACAAACTTGACACGATAGCGGAATATTACGGGCTCGGCGATTTCAATCATCACCGCGCGTGTGATGACGCCGCGATGCTCGCCGCTATATTTTTTGAGATGCAGTCAAGGCTGCGTTCGGAGGGAATATATGATTTCGACCGGGTCGTCGACGCTATGAGCGAGAGGTCTGATCCGCTGAAACTGCCGATGAACCATATAATCATCCTTGTAAAGAACGCGGACGGACTGAAAAATCTGTATCAGCTGGTCTCCAGGAGCTATCTTGATTTTTACAGGCGCAACCCAAGGATGCCGAAGAGCGTTATCGAGCGCTACCGCGACGGGCTCATCATCGGGTCCGCCTGTGAGTCGGGCGGCCTTTGCAGTGCGGTGCTGACCGTCACGAGCGATTCTGAGATAGAGGAGATAGCGGAATTTTACGACTATCTTTAAATACAGCCGATCTGCAAC
>CALWTR010000039.1 GCA_944384525.1 uncultured Clostridia bacterium | reverse complement strand
ACACATTTTGGCACCATGGCGGGTGCTTGAATAAATGAATAAACGGGCGGCTCGGCCACGCCTCGCCGTTCAAGCACCCGCCACAAACAAAGCAACTCAATAAAAAACGAAACTCAAAAGCGCACGGCAACAGGCGATCGGAGCTGTTCTCTCTTCAAAAGACGAGCCGATATTCAAAAAAAAGACGACCTGCTCCGCCAAGCGATCCGGAGACTTAAAAATGCCGCCCGTACATTTTATAAATGCGGGCGGCATTTTTTATTTTTCCCTCAGACTTTCGGACGGAAGTTCTCCTATATGCTTTTTGTATGTCCTTGTGAAATACGATAGATTTTTAAAGCCACACATGTCCGCACTCTCAGAGACGTTATACTTCCCTGTAGCCATCAGCTTTTTAGCATGCTGACAGCGCACAAGATTTATATAATCAACAACTGTCCGCCCGGTTATTTTCCTGAAACCGTGGCAGAAATAATATTTGCTGAACCCCGCCTTTGCGCTTATCCCCTCTACATCTATATCCCTGGAGAAATTCTCCTGGATATACTTTATGGCCGTCTTTACCATATCTATCTGTCTGTGCTGTACCGGAGTGACCGGATCGTCAGGCTCGGTAAAATGCCGGCAAAGATATGTAAAAAGCAGCAAAACATCCGCCCTCGCCGCGGTCCCGGAACACCGCTCTCCGGAGTGCATCTCGTCTATGAACGCACGGTAATATTCCTGAGCGCGCTCATCCCTGATCCTGAACTTGAATGTCACGTCGTATATAGGTATCCCCTCGCGCTCAAGAAACTCGCTGTCTGTTATAAGACAGTAATAACGGCATATTTCGGTGCGCGAAATTATGCTGTGTATATTTGTCCGGTTTATTACCGCTATATCTCCTGCTGAGAATCTCTCTGTCACAGTGTCTGATGTGACGTCCGCCTCACCGTCTGTAAAATACAGTATCTCCGTGCCGTCCTGCCAGTGGGTCGTGAAATTTACTATTGACTTAGCAGTATCGTAATGAAATACGAACGGATTCTCCTCTCTGGGAAAATCTATGTGCTCATACAGGTTTTCATTATACGGCATGGCGCCCTCCAAAAAAGCAAGATAGTGTCAATAAACGGCAATATAAGTCCTTTACTCATGGATATACTCCAGTATATAATAAAATCACAGAGGTGTCAATACACCAAAAAATATTTTGAGGAGGAAGTATGTACAATTTTTCAATAGGCGTTATGCTGGAATCCTTCCACACCGATATCATGACCGCAATAGCAAAGGCCGCTGAGGTCGGCGCGAGCGGAGTGCAGATATACGCTACAAAAGGCGAGCTCTCTCCGGACAGCCTCACGTCAGCAAAGGCTAAGGAACTGCTCAAGGTAATAAAATCACACGGGCTGGTCGTATCCGCGCTCTGCGGAGATCTCGGACAGGGATTTTACCGTCCGGACAAGAATCCTTCTCTGATCGAAAAATCCAAAAGGATACTCGATTTTGCGGAAGCGTTTGAAACAAATATCGTCACGACGCATATAGGGGTCATTCCATCGAATCCCGATCATGAAAGATTCAAAATACTTCAGGCGGCTTGCTTTGAACTCGCCGAGTACGCGGATTCAAAAAACGCGCATTTTGCAATAGAGACGGGGCCTGAGCCCGCCGAAGTGCTCAAAAACTTTCTTGACACCCTCGGTTCAAAAGGCGTTGCCGTAAATCTTGATCCCGCGAACTTTGTTATGGTAACCGGCGACGACCCGGTACAGGCGGTATATACGCTCAAAGATTACATAGTGCACACCCACGCCAAAGACGGACACAGAAACTACTACCGTGACCCGGAAAAGGTATACGGCCTCGTAGAGTCCGAGATGCTGGCCAGCCCGTCATTCACTGAGCTACCTCTGGGAGACGGAGACGTCGACTTCCCCGCTTATATAAAAGCTCTCGACGATATCGGATATCACGGCTTCCTGACGATAGAGCGGGAAGTCGGAGACGAGCCGGAAAAAGACATACGCCGCGCCGTCGATTTCCTTAATTCGATCATAAAATAACGAACAGGAACAGGAGATAAAAACATGAGCAAAAAAATAAAAGTGGCAATAGTCGGTACGGGAAATATTTCCGAGAGCCATATACACGGTTATCTCAATAACCCGAACGTCGAGCTCTATGCGTTCTGCGATATAAGAAAAGAGCGGCTCGAGGAGATGGGTAAAAAATACGGCGTGACCCGTCTTTATACTGACGAGGCAGATATGCTGAAGGCGCTCCCGGAGATCGATGCGGTCAGCGTATGCACCTGGAACTCTGCGCACGCGCCCTGCACTATCGCGGCGCTCCGTGCAGGCAAGCATGTCCTCTGTGAGAAGCCGATGGCGACAAACGCCGCAGAAGCTCGCGAGATGCTCCGCGCCGCAAAGGAGAACGGAAAACTCCTTATGATAGGATTTGTACGCCGCTTCGGAAATGACTGCAAAATAATAAAAGACTTTGTCGACAACGGATTTTTCGGCGATATATACTATACTAAAGCGACGTATATCCGCCGCAACGGCTCACCCGGAGGCTGGTTCGGAAACAAGGAATTTTCCGCCGGCGGTCCGCTCATCGATCTGGGAGTACATATAACCGACCTCACAAGATATATAATGGGAGACCCGAAGCCGATATCGGTCTACGGAGCTACCTTCTACAAGCTTGGTGACCGCCGTGAACTCAAGGATAAAAAGGGATATGTAGCATCCTCCTCGCGCGGCGACAAGGACGTTTTCAACGTTGAGGATCTTGCGACTGCGCTCATACGCTACGACAACGGCGCCGTCGTATCGATAGAGGCCTCCTTCTCTCTCAACACCAAAAAGGACGAGGGCAAGATAGAATTCTTCGGTACAAAAGCAGGAGCGAAACTCGATCCGGAGCTGGAACTTTACACAGATATAAACGGATATATGACAAATGTGGATCTCTGCATGCCCACTGCTCTCTCCTTCAACGGGCTTTTTGAAAACGAGATAAACCATTACGTCGACTGCATAATCAACAATACCGAGTGCCTAGCTCCCGCTGAAGACGGCGTCACTCTGATGGAGATACTCGACGCGATCTATGAATCCGCCAGAACAGGACACGAAGTCATAATCGGCTGAGAGTAAACAAGGATATTTTTTCGGAGGTTTTAAACTATGAAAACAGCTGTGACCTCATACAGCTTCACACAATATATAAAAAAAGGGCTGACTGACCAGGTATCCCTGATATCCAAAGCAAAAGAACTCGGCTTTGACGCAGTGGAATTTACAGATCTCACCCCGCCGGACGGCGTCTCTGAGACTGAGTACGCCAAGAGAATACGAGAGGAATGCGAACGTGTAGGTATCCCGGTATCAAATTACACCGTCGGCGCGGACTTTTACGGAAAGGGAGGAAAGGAAGAGGCTGAACGGATAAAGAAAAAGATAGATACAGCAGTGATACTCGGCGCCTCCGGACTGCGCCATGATGCCTCATGGACCACACCGGCATCGCCGTACGGATACCGTTATGTTACGGACACGATCGCACCGGCGATCCGGGAAGTCTCCGATTACGCCGCAGAAAAAGGAATACGGACAATGGTGGAAAACCACGGCTATTTCATACAGGACGCGGACCGGGTAGAATATCTCATAAATGCAGTCGGGCATCCGAATTTCGGCTGGCTCTGCGATATGGGAAATTTCCTCTGTGCTGATGAGTGCCCTGAAAAGTCATGCGGAAAAGCCGCTCCTTACGCATTCTATGTACATGCCAAGGATTTTATAGTAAAGCGCGGCGACGGGCAGGATCCCGGCGAGGGATTCTTTAAGTCCCGCGGCGCCAACTATCTCCGCGGAACGATAGTAGGTCACGGCTCTGTGCCGGTAAAGCAGTGTCTTGCCGTCCTTAAACGCGCAGGCTATGACGGCTATGTAAGTATAGAGTTTGAGGGGATGGAAGACTGTGAGACCGCTCTCCGCATCGGGATCGCGAATCTGAAAAGATATCTGTCTGAGATCTGAATAAAAAATGCCGGAGCCCGTACAGGCTCCGGCATTTTTATTCAGGCATTCTCAAGGGGCAAAAGCTCCTCAAGACGGTCCGCCGTCTTTTCAAGATAATCCTTTTCAAAGAGTTCTATGAGCCCCTTGTCGCACAGAGAGGCAAGCTCAGGATCAACAGGCAGCTTTGCGAGCACCTCTGTTCCCTTCTCCTTTGCGGTCTTCTCGATATGGCTCTCTCCGTAAAGCTTTATCTCCTTGCCGCAGTCGGGACACTTTATATAGCTGTAATTTTCGATCAGTCCGAGCACCTTTATATTCATCAGCTCAGCCATATTTATAGCTTTTGAAACTATCATGGATACAAGCTCCTGCGGACTGCTCACAATTATTATACCGTCAAGCGGGAGGCTCTGGAAGACTGTCAGCGGAACGTCTCCGGTTCCAGGAGGCATATCTACGAACATATAGTCGACGTCGTTCCAGACCACATCGCTCCAGAACTGTTTTACTGTACCGGCAATGACCGGCCCTCTCCAGACGACAGGTTTTTCCTCGTCATCCATGAGAAGATTGACCGACATTACCTCTATCCCTGTCTTGGTTGCAGGCGGAAACATGCCTAACTCATTGCCCTCTACGCATCCGGTACGGAGCCCGAAAGCCTTTGGGATTGATGGACCGGTGATATCTGCGTCCAGTATCGCTGTTTTGTGCCCGCGCCTTTGCATCGTGACCGCAAGCATAGAGGTGACAAGTGATTTTCCTACGCCGCCCTTTCCGCTCACGACTCCTATAACGCGTTTTATTTTACTTGATTTATTCATCTCAGCGAGCAGAGACTTTTTCTCTTCATCGCATTTCGATGAGCAATTCGAGCAGTCATGATTACATTCTGCCATTTCAAACCTCCGATAATATCAAATGATGTCCGCGGCTGTTTGGCCGTGCATCTAAACGGCAATAATTACCTGGCGTTCCGATCAGATACAAGAAACTTTTATTTCTTCCCCGTCAAGAGAGAGGTGCGCTCCGGTCAGCCTGTCCTCGTAACGGTCGATTATAACTTCTGCCAAGCGATCCTCTACATGAGTCTCGATAAATCTCCGCATATTTCTCGCACCGTATTTTTCAGAATACGACTTCTTCGCGATAAATTTAAGCAGTTCAGGATCGTAGGTGACCCGTATTCCGCGCTCCTCCATTGCATTCACCAGCTTTTTGAGCATTATACCGGCGATCTTTTCAAAGTCCTCGAGCGTAAGCGAGCGGAATGTTATTATTTCGTCTATACGGTTTATAAACTCCGGCCTCAAAAATTCCGACAGTGCTTTTTCCGTCTTGCTGCGCGCCGCATCTTCTCTCTTTCCCCCGAACCCGGAGATATTCAGAGAATTTGCGCTTCCTGCGTTGGTCGTCATTATTATGATCGTATTCTCAAAATTGACCTGCCTGCCGCTGGCGTCGGTTATCATACCGTCATCAAGTATCTGCAGGAGAATATTGAGCACATCTGGGTGGGCCTTTTCTATTTCGTCGAAAAGTATGACAGCGTAAGGCCTTCTTCTTATCTTTTCCGTAAGCTGTCCGGCCTCGTCATATCCGACGTAACCGGGAGGCGCGCCTATTATCCTGGAAACGGAATGCTTTTCCATGAATTCCGACATATCGAGACGTATGAGGGACTCAGGTTGCTTGAACAGCTGGCGCGCAAGTACCTTTACCAGTTCTGTTTTTCCGACTCCCGTCGGACCTGCGAATATCATGGATACCGGATTTCTGCGATAAGATATCCCTGCCCTCTTTCGCTTTATTGCCCTGACTACCGCGCTGACCGCCTCATCCTGACCTACTATCTCCTCGGATATCCTGTCGTACAGTCCGCTCAAAGTCTTGAAATCGCCTGCGCTTATCTCGGACGCAGGTATGCCCGTCCATATCTCTACCACTTTGGCAAGATCATCCTGCGTGACGCATATGTTGCTGCAGATCTTGGAAAGCTCCTCCTGCCTTGAGGTGAGTTGCATTTCACGCACGCGCAGATCCGCCAGGAGCTTGTATTTTTCCTCGCTCTTTTCCTCGTCGTTCTCTGCGGTTATCTCGTTCTCTATGCTCTTTTTGTGCTCGGCTATCTCGCCCAGCTCTTTTTCGTTTGAGCGATACTCATTCAGCTCTTTGGAACTGAGTGACACCTTAGACGCCGCCTCATCGAGAAGATCTATAGCCTTATCCGGCAGAAATCTGTCGGTTATATATCTTTCAGACAGAGACACGGCGCTCCTGATTATGTCTTCAGGTATCTTGACCGAGTGGAAATTTTCGTAATATTTTCTTATTCCTTTAAGTATATTGACAGTATCCTCGACTGACGGCTCGTTTACCGTCACAGGCTGGAAACGGCGCTCAAGAGCGCTGTCCTTTTCGATGTATTTTCTGTATTCTTTGAGTGTGGTAGCTCCTATTACCTGTATTTCTCCTCTGGAGAGCGCCGGCTTAAGTATATTTGCCGCACTCATGCTTCCCTCAGAATCGCCGGCGCCGACGATATTATGGACCTCGTCTATCATAAGTATTATATTGCCGGCCTTCTTGACCTCATTTATGAGTCCGAGTATCCTGGATTCGAACTGACCTCTGAACTGCGTCCCGGCGACAAGCGCAGTGAGATCAAGGAGGTGTATCTCGCAATCAGCCAGCCTCCCGGGCACCTGTCCGCGCGCGATCCTAAGCGCGAGCGCTTCAGCGATCGCGGTCTTTCCGACTCCGGGTTCACCTATCAGGCATGGGTTATTCTTCTGCCGTCTGCATAGTATCTGAACGACGCGGTCTATCTCACGCTCTCTGCCGATAACGTCGTCTATCTGTCCTAGCGCCGCCTTTTCGGTAAGATTCTGGCAATACATACTGAGGTACTTTCTGCCATCATCTTTGCGAGGCTTTTTATCCCCGTCGTTCCTCGCACCTGCGCGGCTGCTCGTCTCTCCCGAAGGAGCGGCAAAACCGAAATTTCTGAACAGCTTGGGCAGATCAATAGCGGGCGCTCCGCCGTCCTCCATCTTATCGTCACCATCATTGACATCCGGAAGGTTTTCCGACATAAACCCCTCAAGACCAGCGTTCATATTTTCTATATCTTCGTCGGTAAGGCCCATCTTTTTTATCATGTCATCGATCGGCTTGATACCGAGCTCTTTGGCGCACTTAAGGCATATGCCCTCGTTCACCGTCTTATTGTTTTCCAGCCGAGTTATAAAAACCACGGCGGGATTTTTTTTGCATCTTGCACACAATTGTAATTCCATTGTAAAAAATCAAACTCTCAATTTATTTTAAGTTCAAAATATATTCAAGCGGGTCGAAACCGCACAGCCTTTTGAGTACATATGTGTTCTCAAGGCTGTAATCTTTAAAGAAATCCTTTCCGTCAAGCAAAGGCGCAACTGAATTGATCACCAGAGCACACAACCATGCGAACATGAGCCCTACGGCAATTCCGAATATCGCACCCAGCACCGAGTTCACTATACTCAGCCCCGGCGCTGAGAATATGCCGTCCACGAGCAGCACACACAGCCACAGCAATACCCTTGCTAAAATATATATCACTATAAAAGCGATAACTGAGGATACGGCGTGCGCCACAGGAGAGGCAAGGCTGTCTGCAAGGGCTCCGGCGATATCGCCGTCTGCGTTGCCGGCTACCTCATTTATATCCACCCCCATGAGGTTTGCCAGAAATCTTATAACTACCGGGGTATTATCAGAGGCATTTTCCGCAGTCAGCTCTCCGGATACACCCTCAAAATATCCGGACAGTTTTGATGATATAGGCGGAAGGATATACTTGTCCTCTATTATAAGCGCGCCCTTTCCACACAGCTTGAAAGCGGCGAAAATAGAAACAAGTATCTTTATCGGCTTTATAGCAACAGTTTTTATGAATCCTCTCTTTGCGCCGACGATCATACTGATAAAGACTATCAGTATCAACAGCGCATCGATAATATAATTTATCATGGCACCTCCGAAACATATGCGGGAATGTGTTGCGGCCGCTCGGTACGGCACTCAGCACGGACATCGGTTATATTGTATATCTATACACGAATATATATCGACAGTTTATGTCTGTCCCAAATTACGTATTATTATACTACATAACCGTTATAGGTGTCAATCTAAAAAGGCAAATACACAAATATTTTTCAACTGCTTAAAATATAGCAAACATTTTGTTTTTATTTTGCGCGGCGCCTGTCCACAACAACGTTTTTTTCTCCGGCTATACCGATCAGACGCATTATCACCCTGTCGCTGGCGACAACCGTATGACCCTCAGCGTTTGAATATTTTCCCGTAGAGGAATCGAAAATCACAAGCCTGAAATCTCCGGGATTGAGAGATGATATTTTAAGGACCCTTTCGACCATAGGATCGGATATCGAGGGAACACGCACAAAAACGCGGCCGGACGAGCCGTCAGATCTGGAGGCAGAGGATATGCCTGTCTCCGGCGCTGCTGATCCCGATGAGCCTGTAATTTGTTTATGGGCTGAAACGTCCGCGCCTGATCTTGAGGTAACATGGACCTCTCCGCTACGGCCCGAGTATGCGGAATTGGGGACGAGAGCAGCTATCTTTGTCATGATTATTTTTGGAGCCTCATCCTCTCGTATAGACACAGTACCCTCCACAGAGACCGCACTATCGCGGAAAATGACTCCGGAATACTCAGAATACTGTCTCGGAAAAGCGACGACCTCTATCTCCGAGGTCCTGTCCTCTACCGTAAAGAATGCCATCGGATCTCCGCTTTTCGTATTTTTTTGTGTTTTGGAATTTATAATACCTATGATCCTCACAGATTTTTTGTCCGGATAATCCGGAGATACATTCTCGATATCCGTATCTTCATCAGAAGTTCCGACTATATCTATGATCCTGTCGTGCTTCTCGGCTTTTTCCTGTTCGCTGTAATCGTCAAGCAGATGGCCGGAAAAATATATGCCGGCACTCTCCTTTTCAAAAAACAAAAGTTCCTTCAGAGAATATTCTTCCACATCGGGATATTTGTATGCCGAACGTTCCGTCATGACCGAATGATCCGAGAATATATCTATCTGTCCTGCGACATTGTCTCTTGTCCTCTGAGACTCATTGTCCATGATCCCTTCATACGAACGGATTAGCGCGCTCCGTTTTATACCGAACGAGTCGAACGCACCGCTCTTTATCAAGTACTCCACCGTCCGCTTGTTGAGTTCGGCACCCTGCATCCTGGTAATAAAATCTTCAAAGGAGGAGAATTTTCTTTCTTTTCTCTTCTCAAGCAAAGAGCTGATGAATCCGCGCCCTACATTTCTGACGGCAAGCAGGCCGAAGCGTATGTTTTCCCCGCTGACCGAGAAATTCATCCGACTCTCGTTCACATCAGGAGGGAGGACCTTTATTCCGCGCTTATTGGCAAAGGCTATATACTCTCCGAGTTTTACGGTGTTGTCCAGCACTGAGGTCAGCAGTGCAGCCATATATTCCAGCGGATAATGTGCGGAGAGATACGCCGTCCGATAGGAAATGATCCCGTAAGCGGCGGCATGGCTCTTATTGAACGCATACTTTGCAAATCCGGCCATATCTCCGAATATTTTTCTGGCAATATCCTCACTTATCCCGTTTTTGGCGATCCCCTCAAGAAAACCGTCCAGCTCCGCCTTCATCACGGACTCCTTCTTTTTCGACATCGCGCGCCGCACGACATCCGCATGCGCATAGGAGTATCCAGCCAGTTTGCGGAAGATCATCATGACCTGTTCCTGATACACTATGCATCCGTAGGTCACCTTGAGTATCTCCTCGAGTTCCGGGAGATCATATACCGTCTTGTCAGTGCCGTTCTTTCTTGCGATAAAGGTATCTATCGAGCTCATCGGTCCCGGACGATAAAGCGCGATGCACGCGATTATATCGTCTATCGTGGTCGGCTTGAGCTGTGACAATACCTGCCGCATACCGGCGGATTCAAACTGAAAAACTCCATCGGTGCGCCCCTCTGTCAGAAGGTCGAAAGTTTTTTTGTCGTCAAGCGGTATTTTAGATATATCAAAGCCTATCTCGCGCTCGCGTATAGACTCACATGCGTCATTTATTATCGTGAGATATCTGAGCCCGAGAAAGTCAAATTTTACCAGACCGAGTTTTGCATCCGTATCCATATCGAATTCGGTGACCGCATTATCTCCGTTTACTGAGAGCGGCACATATTCGTAGGTTGGTTTTTCGGTTATGACTACGCCTGCCGCATGAGTAGAAGCATGTCTCGGCATCCCCTCAAGTTTTTTTGCTATATCTATCAGCCGCTTTACCCTGTCGTTGGTCTCGTAAAGCTCTTTGAGCTCGCCACGTTTGAGTGCCCCGTCAATGCTTACGCCTAACTCTCTCGGTATCAGCTTTGCGACCGCATCCACCTCTGAGTACGGCATTCCGAGTGCGCGCCCGACATCCCTCACGGCGGCTCTGGCCGCCATTGTTCCGAAGGTAACTATCTGGGCGACGTGATCCTTTCCGTACCGGCGCTTTACATACTCTATTACCTCCTCGCGCCTGTCGTAGCAAAAATCCACGTCAAAGTCAGGCATCGAGGTCCGTTCCGGATTCAAGAACCTCTCGAAGAGCAGATCGAACTCCAGCGGATCGACGTCTGTTATACCGATACAAAAGGCGACCAGACTCCCGGCTCCGGATCCCCTTCCGGGTCCGACCGGAATCCCGTTTTCCTTTGCATATTTGACAAAATCAGCAACTATAAGATAGTATTCGTCAAATCCCATCTCGTCTATGACCGGAAGTTCGTATTCTATTCGCTTTACATAGTCCTCACGGTTCCTGTTTCCGAGATGGATCGAACCGTTGTTCAGCCTGGTGTCCAGCCCCTCATATGTGAGCTTTCTCAGAGTCTGAGCATGGGTAAGACCGTTTTCTGCGGGGAAAGTCGGAAGATGGAGCTTTCCGTACTCAAATTTGAAATCGCACATGTCCGCGATCCTTACGGTGTTTTCGAGCGCACCCTCGTAATCCCGGAACAGCTCCTCCATCTCATCTGCACTCTTAAAATAAAACTCGTCCGTCTCAAATCCGGACGGGCGTCCCTCCGATACTGTGCTGTTCGTCTGTATACACATAAGCACCGCCTGAGTCTGAGCGTCGCTCTTGTTCAGATAGTGAACATCGTTTGTGGCGACCATGGGTATTCCGGTCCTGCGGCTTATGGCGCGGATAGCAGAAGCAATGCGGAGCTCGTCCTGTATACCGTGATTCTGTATTTCAAGATAAAAATTGCCCTCCCCGAAAATCCCGTTCAAGGTAACGGCATATTCCTCTGCACGGTCCGTTTCTCCGGAAAGTATATACTGAGGTATCCTGCCGGCTATACAGCCGGACAGAGCAATGAGTCCCTCGTGTCTCTCGCGGAGCAGGTCGAGGTCTATTCTCGGCTTGGTATAAAATCCCTCGGTAAAGCTCTTAGAGACCATATAAATAAGATTTTTATAACCGACTTTATTTTTTACAAGCAGGATAAGATGATTTCCGGATGAATCCGCTTTTCCCTCTTTGAGGAACCGACTGCGCGGCGCCACATATACCTCACATCCTATTATGGGCTTTATTCCCTTTTCCGTGAGCGCGTCAAAAAACCGGACCGCGCCGTACATGGCCCCGTGATCCGTTATCGCGACCGCTTTCTGCCCCTCTGCGATAGCCTTGTCGGCTATATCGGAGATACGGCAAGCGCCGTCCAGCAGACTGTACTCGCTATGCAAATGCAAATGTACGAAATTTCCCATTTAACCTCCCTGCACATCCTTCATCTGCGTATCCGAGCGTTGACCGAAAAATTACCGCTCTGATGCATCCATGCTTTTATACGTTGCAAAGATCACTCCTTCTCATTGCCGGAAGACAGGAGCGATTCCGATAATTCAATTATCTTTTTGAGTCTGTGACTCAGCCCCGGCTTTGATATCGGCGGGACCGATATCTGCGACAGCTGAGCTATCGAAAGATCTCGGTGCTCAAGACGGAGCTTTGCCGTCGCAGCAAGCTCGGGAGGCAAAAAGGAGAGCTTGTTCGCACGTTCCAGCGCTTCGATCGCCTCTATCTGCCTTTTTGAGGCACTTACGGCCTTTGCAATATTGTTAGTCTCGCAGTTCACAAGCCGATTTGTCATATTTCTGACGTCGTTTTCTATCTTGCTGTTCATTACTGAAAACGCGGCATTATTAGCGCCTATATAAGCGAAAAAATCCTCGATCTCAGATGAGTTCTTTATATACAGTATCTCCTCGCTCCTTCTGCGAGTATACTTTGAATCAAAACCCGCATCCGAAAGCTTGACCGCAAGTGCGCTTGCAGAGACCGGACAGAACTCGAGATGATAGGCGCTGGATGGATCGGTTATCCTGCCGCAGGCTAAAAAAACTCCGCGGAAAAAGTGCTGTTTGCAATATTTGCACCTCTCGGAAAAAATCTCTCCCGTGATCTCTCCGTGCACCACCGGCAGAGACTGCCGCGAAAGCAGGCGGCAAACTCCGTCTTCATCGGAAACGACAGATTGCCTACCGAAGAACTCTGACGCCAAATGCGCCGAGAGTCCGAAGCAGGACGGGACAGTAATAACTCCGTCCTTTTCCCTTCCTCGCGAAAACACAATACCGTTAAAAAGCGCTCTCCGGCAGCATCCGCTTTTTATATTTGCGGAACTGAGCTCCGATTTAATTTCAGATGAAAATGAAATTGCCCACACCCCCGCTCATGACTGACCTACAATATATCTATTTCGCACCTCAGCATAACGCCGAAACGCTCGTAAACTGTTTTTTTGATGTGATCTATCAGTGTCCGTATATCGGACGAGGTCGCACCGCCCTTATTTACTATAAACCCGGCGTGTTTGACAGATACCTCCGCCCCTCCGACAGAACACCCCTTCAAGCCGCACTCCTCTATAAGTCTGCCGGCAAAATCTCCCTCCGGCCTTAAAAATACACTGCCGGCGCTCGGGTACTCAAGCGGCTGTGTATCTCTTCTTCTCTCCGCAGTGCGGCTCATCCTCTCCGCTATATCCTCTCTCCGGCCCGGCTTGCCTTTGAAAACGGCGGACACAGCAAACATTCGCCGCGACATAAGTATACTGCTGCGATATGAAAAACACATATCCTCTCGAGTCAATTCGCACATTTTCCCAGAGTCAAAATCGTAAAATGCGCCCCTGACAAAAATATCCTCAGCAGAAGAACCGAAAGCGCCTCCGTTATTATGCAGAAGTCCTCCGACGCTCCCGGGAATACCGTAAAAATCCGTGAACCCGTCTATGGAATTCTCCATAGCTACCGCGCACAGTTTATTGGTGCTCAAACCGCATTGTGCGTATATGGTATCTTCTGCCGCATAATATCTGTTTACTTTATCAGTTTTTATAACTACCCCATCGTACGTGTCATCGTCAGGCAAAATGTTTGAACCTCTGCCCGCAACGAATGGCTCGATACCCGAATTCCTAAGGCAGTCGAGCACAGAGATCAGCTCTGCATCACTGCCCGGAAAAATAGTGAGGGCTATTTTTCCACCCACTCTGAATGTGGAAATGGAGGAAAAATACTCCTTTTCAGAATATGCTATCCTGGCTCCGTCCAGGATCTCCTTGAGCGCGGAAAAATCCTTCATGGTGAAAATTACTCCCCGTTTCTGGTATATTGTTCCTTTTCACTCAGCATATCTTTTGCGGCGTTCTTCTGAGACTCGGTTATATTTATACCTCCGAGAATACGTGAGAGCTCTCCTATCCTCTCCTCGTATCCGAGCGGTTTTACGCTCGTCTGCACAGCGCCGTCCACATCCTGTTTTTTTATCAGGAGATGAGTATCTGCAAGAGATGCGATCTGCGCGGAATGAGTTACGCACAGTATCTGTATCTCTCTCGACAACTCAAGCAGTTTTATTCCTATTTTTCTCGCTGTCTTACCTGAGACTCCTGAATCTATCTCGTCAAAAATCACGGTAGGAGTGCCGTCGCGATCGGATATAACGCTCTTAAGCGCGAGCATAATTCGCGCGAGCTCTCCTCCGGACGCCACCTTTGAAAGCGGCTGTAACTCCCCGCCGGAATTGATCTTTACATAAAATTCTACATCGTCATAGCCGAGCCGATTGAGCACGGGCTCGCCCTCACTGTAATTTACCCTTATCTCCGTCCTGAACTCCGTCTTCGGCATATCGAGAAAAGCGAGGAAATCGCGTATCTTACCGTCTGCCTCTGAGGCTGCTTTGACGCGGGCATCGTGTATTTTTTCCGCCTTGGCTAAAAGCGAATTTCTCAGCTCGCTCCTGCGCCGCATCAATTCGTCGGTCTTTACGCCCGAGTTTTCAAGGTCTGCCGCCTCAGCCTTTATCCTGGCAAGAAAGGCAAGCACATCCGGGATCTCTGGCCCGTATTTGCGCTTGAGCTTTGATATTTTTTCAAGCCTTTCCTCTATTTTATTAAGTGCCTCTTCGGTATCCTCCTCGGTATCCTCAGCATATGCATAAACGCTCTCGGCTATATCCTCAGCTCTGTAAAGAACGTCATACAGTGTCTGTATATGATCCCGGCAATCCGGGAATACATCAGAGAGCTGGTTCAGCGCAGCTATACATTTTTCAGTCAGATAACATACGCTCCCCTTTTCACTGCCCTTGAGAGCCTTGTACACAAAAGTGGCGTTTTTGACTATCCTCTCGGAATTCTTTATCCGGAGCTTTTTTTCTATCAGCGCGTCCTCTTCTCCGGCCTTCGGTTTGACGTCCTCGATATCGCCTATTTGGTAACGCAGCATCTCGAGCGTCCTGAGCTTTTCGCTGTCCTTTCTGGCAAGCTCCCGGATATCCCGCTCTATCCTCTGCAATTCGTCATACTCATCCGCATATTCCGCTGTCAGAGCCGCATTTTTTGCGTATATATCCAACAGATATATATGATTTTTGACATCGGCGAGCGCGCGGGTATCATTTTGACCGTGGATGGATATAAGAAGCGGAGCTATGCTTTTCAGCAAAAGCATATTGACGCTCCGTCCGTTTATACGGACGGATGAACGACCGTCCGCAGAAACGGATCTCTGTATAAATATATTTCCGTCCTCATCCGGATATACTCCCGCGTCCTCAATTTCAGCAAGTATGCCCGGAGTAAGGCCGCCGAACAGGCCGCTTACCATAAGGCCGTCCTCTCCATGCCTTATGAGTTCTCTGTCCGCCTTTGCCCCGAGTATAAGTCCTATACTGTCTATAACTATCGACTTGCCCGCTCCGGTCTCTCCGGTCAGCACGGTAAATCCGGACGATAGATCTATATCGACGTTTTTTACTACCGCAACATTCTCTATATGAAGCGAAATCAGCATAATATCACCACGTTTTCCGCACCGTCAAGATATCAGGCGCGGAACATTTTTTTGAATTTGTCTGACAGCATGGCGGCGGAATTGTCATCCCTTACCACAATTATTATCGTATCGTCACCCGCAACGGATCCTACTATCTCCGCAAGCTGAAGCGTATCTATACACGCGGCTACCGCATTTGCCATTCCGGAATAAGTGCGCACAACAACTATATTTCTCGCGTTTTCCACATGTATGACGGAATCGGAAAATGCGGAATTGAACACAGGGGAATTTCCGTCGTCATGCACTGTCGGAAGAATGTATTTATAAGTCCCCCTGCCCGACATGCCCTTGACCAATTTCAGCTGCTTTATATCTCTGGACACCGTTGCCTGCGTGACGTTGAAACCGCATTTTTCAAGGTAAAAAAGCAGGCTCTCCTGCGTATCTATATCATACTCCTCGATAAGCTCGAGTATTTTTTGCTGTCTTAAATTTTTCATATCTGAACCTCACATCTCAGTCATCTTCATTTTTTTAAAAAGCACATCGAACATATTGTTTTCGGCAAAAGTCAGCACTCGGAGCTTTTCTCCGGCTCTGAATATTTCCGCCGTCTCGCCGGCGGCAAGAGAGGAGGAAGTCCTTCCGTCTACGCTGATCTTCATATCAGACCCGTCGCGCGATATATTTTTCAAAGAAATAACATCGCCGGCACCAAACAATATTGAACGGTTGAAAAAGGAGTGCGGACATATCGGAGTTATGCAGACCGCATCGAGGTCTGCGGATATGACCGGACCTCCGGCCGACAGAGAGTATGCTGTCGATCCTGCCGGTGTTGAAAATATCACACCGTCGGCCCTGTACCTTATATTATTCCCGCCTGCGACGCTGATCTCGAACTCGGAAAGCCCGAAATACGACCCGTGAGATATGACTATATCGTTGACCGCGCGCCGCTTTTCCGTAACGCCGCCGCAGGATACCGAAAGCATGTTTTGCTCTTTTATCTTGAATTCATCATTCTCAAGCCTCAAAAGCAGAGAGAGGTTATCCGCCTCTACCTCGCTTAAATAGCCGACTCTCCCGAGATTTATACCGAGTATAGGCAGATCAAGCTCAAGCGCATATACCGACGCATCGAGGATCGATCCGTCTCCTCCGATAACTATAACGGCTTCAGGCATAAAATCGTTATGCACGGAGGTGTCGTATTCCTTTTTCAGCAGAGTTTTCCCGCCGAATGAATGTATCAATTCCTCTGCTTTGCGGGTGACGCGCAGCCCCACATCTTTATTTTCATTAGGTACAAGAATAAAATTCTTCATATCAATCAACCTTCTTGAGGAAGTATGCAATATACTCCAAATTTCCGTCTCCGCCCGCTATCGGTGACTCTGTAACTCCGCGCAGGAGAAAACCGCGTGAGGATGCGAAATCCGTGACCCGTCTGACAGCCTGTTCGCGCGCGGCCGGATCCTTGACTATCCCGCCCTTTCCGATATTGTTTTTACCGACCTCGAACTGCGGCTTTATAAGACAAAGAAATTCTCCGCCATCGCGAAGGACCGAAAAAACGTTTTCTATAATATAAGTAGCAGATATAAACGAAACGTCCATAGTAACTATATCAGGGATGTACGGCAAATCATTCGTCGAAATATCCCGCGCGTTATATTTTTCCATTACAAAAACGCGCGGATCATCTCTCAAATAAGCGGCAAGCTGTCCCTCACCAACGTCCAGAGCTATTACTTTTTCCGCCCCGTTTTTGAGCATAAAATCGGTGAATCCCCCGGTCGATGCCCCGATATCGAGCGCCGCTTTGCCTCTGAAATCTATGCCGAACGCCTCAGCACCGGCTTTGATTTTATACGCGGCGCGGCTTGCATAGTATTCTTCCGGCATGTCCAAAGTGATGCAGGCTCCGTCGGTCACCTCAAATGATGGTCTTGTCACCGTCTTCCCTGAAATTTTGACTCTTCCGTCCTTTATCAGTCTCTGCGCCTCACTTCTGCTCTTAAGCGAAAATGCCGATGTTATATATGCGTCTATCCGCATTTACTCTTCCCCGAAATCTTTTTCCGCGATCTCGCCGTCCCGCTCCTTGAGCAGAATGCTTACTCTTTTTTCAGCCGCCTCCAGCTTGCCGTTGCATAATTTGACAAGCGATGCGGCTTCCTCGAAGACCGCCAGCGATTCCTCGAGAGTCAGAGCGCC
>CALWTR010000038.1 GCA_944384525.1 uncultured Clostridia bacterium | reverse complement strand
AAGCGCAAATGTTTTGGATTTTATAATCAAAGGGCTGTCTGAGATAACCTTACCGCCTTTCACCTTTCTATGATAAGTATAACATAAAACTTATTACTTTTCAACTTCATATAATAAAAATGCTTTTCGACCAACGGGAGAAAAGCTACATCAGCACCTTTTCACTATTCACTATTACTTATTACTTGCCAAAAATCGACAAGAGGTTTGAGTGAAAAGTGAAGAGTGAAGAGTGAAAAGTAAAAATCGACAAGCTTCTGTCGAAATTTGTCGATTTTTGGCAGGGGCGGAAGGATTCGAACCCACGACAAACGGTTTTGGAGACCGCTGCTCTACCAGCTGAACTACACCCCTGTGTGCAACGTGATTATTATAGCATACACAAACTTAAAAATCAATACTTTTTTGGATTTTAAAGCAAATTTATCTGCATTGCACCTCAAAGTCTGCTTAATATGCTCCAATGTACGATCCGTCAATTGAAAGCGATATATTTTTTCAGGCGGGCAGTCAGCAGCGCCGCAAGAAAGATTTTTATAAGATCTGGTATGATATAAGGAACAACGCACATCATAAGAACGGCTGAAATACTTGTTTCTCCCACATACACCGCAACATACCAAGCAGTGCCGAAAGCATAACAGACAAGATTGCCTGCCATCATGGATATGAGCATGGGCAAAAATGAATATCCGATAAATTTCATCATTGCCCCGGAAACAGCGGCAGCAAAAAGAAATCCTACTATATATCCTCCCGTCGCGCCGACAACGTATCCGATGCCGCTGCCGAAGCCTGAAAATACCGGCAGCCCGACCACCCCGAGCATAATATAGATAAACACGGCAAGTGTCCCACGTTTGCCGCCGAGAATGCCTGCCGCAGAAAAAATGCCGAATGTCTGAAGAGTAAAAGGTATTGTGTACGGGACAGTCATCCAAGCGCACACAGCAATAAACGCGGCAAAAAGCGCGCAATATGTAAATGAAAGTAGTCTTTTTCTGACACTGACAAATTCTTTCCCCGCTGCTGTGTTTTCATACCCGATGATCTTTCCGCCGTCAGTATCCGCATTTTTGTTTTCCAATCAAATATCCTCCGAAGCATTATACCGTCGACTATTATAACATAGTCTTTTTCAATTGTCAACCAAAATTCTGAAAATAAGTTTACAACAGATGCTATAAAAAACTGCGCCGGAGAATTATCTCCCACGCAGTTTTTTAATTCGGCATATCTATCGCAGTTCAAATGCGTCTGTGACTGATCATCAAAGCTCAACTATCGACTCATCCCAGATGGAGGGCGCCTCGTAACCGAGCATATTTACAACGGTAGCGGCGACAGAGGAAAGTCCGAAATCTCCCCTCTCTGTCTTTACGCGATAGTTATCCGACGTAAAATTATCGTAGATAACGCAGGGGACAGGGTTAAGGGTATGAGAGGTCTTGGCTTTGTAGCTTCCGTCCTTCTCTTTTTTGGGCTTCCCGCTCTTCTTATCTATCTCATACATCTCGTCGGCATTGCCGTGATCGGCGGTTATTATTGCGGCGCCGTGGAGTTTATCTACTACCTTAAGTATTCTTGCAAGCTGAAGATCAAGCGCCTCCATAGAGCACTCCGTTGCAAGGAAATTACCGGTATGTCCGACCATATCGCCGTTCGGGAAGTTGACTCTCAGGAATTTATATTCCCCGCTCTCGAGGCACTCTATCAGCTTGTCGGTTATCTCCGCGCATTTCATCCAGGGTCTCTGCTCGAAAGGAACAACATCGGACGGTATCTCTATATATGTCTCAAGCTCCTCAGAGAACTTTCCGGAGCGGTTTCCGTTCCAGAAATAGGTTACGTGTCCGAATTTCTGCGTCTCGGATATTGCAAGCTGCTTTAAGCCCGTTTTTACAAGATACTCAGACATCGTATTGGTTATCTCGGGAGGATTTACAAGATATCTCGAGGGTATATGAAGATCGCCGTCATACTCAAGCATCCCCGCATATATCACACGAGGGACGCGAACACGGTCAAATGCTTTGAAATCAGGGCCGCCCTCAAAAGCCTTTGATATCTCGATCGAACGGTCACCGCGGAAATTATAGAACACAACGCTGTCTCCGTCGTTTATCGTACCGACGGGGCCGTTTTCGTCAGCTATAACGAACGGGGGGAGATCCTGATCTATAACGCCGAGCTCACTGCGGTATGTTCTTACCGCCTCCTCCGCGCTCGCAAAAGTCCTGCCCTCCCCGAGCACATGAGTATGCCAGCCTCTCTCGACCATGCTCCAGTCGGCCTCGTATCTGTCCATTGTTATCTTCATTCTGCCGCCGCCGGATGCTATCATTACGTCGAAAGAATCAGAGCGGAGACCGTTGAGGAAATCCTCGAACGGCAGGATATAATCGAGAGCGCTGGTCTCTCCGACGTCTCGACCGTCAAGGAGGATATGGATACGTACTTTTCTGACATGCTCCTCCTTTGCACGGACCAGCATAGCTTTCAAATGATCTATATGGGAGTGAACATTTCCGTCAGAGAAAAGTCCTATAAAATGCAGTGTTCCGCCGCTCTCTGCTACATTTTTGACAAGAGCATGCCAGGTATCGGAGGCAAATATTTTTCCGCTCTCAATAGACTGAGAGACGAGCTTTGCGCCCTGCGCAAATACCTGTCCCGCGCCGAGAGCGTTATGTCCGACCTCGGAATTTCCCATATCGTCGTCCGAGGGGAGGCCCACTGCCGTACCGTGCGCCTTGAGCTTAACTGTCGGATAATCTTTCATGATACGGTCAAGTGTCGGAGTGTGAGCCGCCTTCACCGCATTTCCGGCGTCATCCCCGCCTATGCCCACACCGTCCATGATGATCGTGAGCAAGGGTCCCTCTACACCTTTGAATTTTTTAGATTTTACAAGTGCTTCAACCATAAATGTGCCTTTCGTTTATATATTTATTTTATTTACTTTTATAAAAATACTTTTATAACCGGCGCATATCAGACCGAAATGCAATAATGAACATTATTGTTTACATATGCGCATTTATTGTATTCAATACACCAGGATCATATATCGGCGTCTGCAATATATTTTGCGCCGTTTTCCGCGATGAATTTTTTTCTCTCCTGGAGCGCGTCTCCGAGCAGTGTCTCAAACACCCGAGCGGTCAGTTGAGCATCGGTCGGCGTGACGGCGATAAGGCGGCGCGTCGCGGGGTTCATCGTAGTTTTCCACATCATCTCAGGCTCATTCTCTCCGAGCCCCTTCGAGCGCTGTATAGTGTATTTCTTTGATCCTATTCCCGCGAGTATCTCAGTCTTTTCCGCCTCGTTATATGCAAAATAAGTCTCACCGCCGCAAGTTATCTCAAAGAGTGGGGATTCCGCTATGAATACCTTGCCCTTCTCGATCAGCGTAGGGAGCAGCCTATAAAACATCGTGAGCAGCAGAGTGCGTATCTGGAATCCGTCCTCGTCCGCATCCGTACAGATGATTATCTTGCTCCACTTGAGCGAATTGTAGTCGAATGAGGATATGTCCTTCTTAACCTTGCCTCCGATCTCGACACCACAGCCTATGACGCGGAGAAGATCGACGATAATATCGTTTTTGAATATCTTATCATATGTGCTCTTCATACAGTTGAGCGTTTTGCCGCGAACCGGGATTATCGCCTGAAATTCTGCGTTTCTGCCCAGTTTGCAGGATGTCATCGCAGAGTCGCCCTCAACTATATATACTTCTCTCTTCTCCGGATCCTTAGAGCGGCAAGGCACAAACTTCTCTACCCTGTTGGATACGTCCATATTCCCGGAGAGTTTTTTCTTTATATCGATCTTGGCCTTCTCCGCAGTCTCTCTTGCACGCTTATTGACAAGAGCCTGACCGCAGATGATATTCGCCTGGGATGGATTCTCGGCAAAATAGATCTCAAGTTTTTCCTTTATAAACTCCGTAAGTGCCTTTGCTATAAATACATTATTTATGGCTTTCTTGGTCTGGTTCTCATAAGAGGTATAGGTCGACGCGGAATTTATTATTATGACAAGGTTATCTGAAATGTCGGCAAATGATACTTTTGATTCGTTCTTATTGTATTTTCCCTGAGCTCTGACATATTTGTCGACCGCGAAAGTAAATGCGGCTTTCACCGCCTTGTCCGGAGCGCCTCCGTATTCAAGGAAAGAAGAATTGTGATAATATTCCGCGGAGCCGCTTTTTGCGAAGCAGAACGCGATCTCCGCACGCATTTTATATTCGGGCTTGTCCTCACGATCTCTGCCTCTGGTCTCAAGTTTCCAAAGCTCGATCGGTGTAAGAGCAATTCCCTCTGTTATCTCCTTCATATAGTCTGCGACGCCGTTTTCATAAACGAAGTCCTTTTCCTCGAACTTCCCCGCCTGCGTCTCAACGAGCAGACGAAAGCGTATACCGGCATTTACGAGCGCCTGACGCCTTACAGTCGCCTCAAAGAATTCTATCGGTATGTTTATATCGGTAAATACATCAAGATCCGGGCGCCAGCGTATCACCGTACCGGTCCTCTTGTCCTTCGGGCGCACCGCTTCGCTAACTCTGAGCTCCCCGTCCGGCTCTCCCTTTTTAAAATCTATCTCAGACACCGTTTTCCCGTTATATGATTTTACATTCATATATTCTGAGGAATACTGAGTCGCGCATGCTCCCAGACCGTTCAGTCCGAGCGAATATTCATAAGCGCCGTTGCCGTCGTTGTTATCGTATTTTCCGCCGGCATAAAGCTCGCAGTACACAAGCTCCCAGTTCCATCTCTGCTCTTTCTCATTATACCCGAGCGGAACACCGCGGCCGAAGTCCTCGACCTCTATTGACAGATCCAGAAAACGCCTGACGATTATCTCTTTACCGTGCCCCTCTCTCGCCTCGTCAACGGCATTAGCAAGAATCTCGAGAAAGGTGTGCTGACAGCCCTCGAGCCCGTCCGATCCAAAGATGACAGCCGGCCGCTTTCTGACGCGGTCTGCACCCTTGAGCATGGTTATGCTCTGGTCATTATATTCCTTTTTCTTACTTTTAGCCGAAACAGTCATAATTTTCTCCGTTCATTGCTTTTCAAATATATATTTTACCACATCTGTGAACGTTTTGTCAAGAAATCCTCACGCAAGCGCAGAAAGAATTGCTGTTTTTTTCGGATATGTAAAAGAATGTATCGCACCGGTGCGCGAGGGTAAAAAATAAGCTTGGAATTTTGAGTCGTATATGATATAATTGTTTTCGATATCAAAGCGGATGACCGTATCCGACTTTATGTCAAATAAATTTTCTGGAGTAACACGATGAAGCTGATGTTCATATCCGATATACACGGAGACGCGGAATGTCTCCGCCGTGCCCTCGAGATATACGAACGTGAGAGGCCGGAACGATTGTTCCTGCTGGGGGATATACTCTACCACGGTCCGAGGAACAATATACCGGCAGGCTATGATCCAAAACGCGTTGCCGAGATGCTGAACGCTATGAAAAATCACATAACGGCAGTACGCGGCAACTGTGAGGCGGAGGTCGATCAGATGATGCTCTCTTTCCCGGTCATGGCGGAATATGCCTGTGTATTTGCCGATGGAATATCGATGTTTCTTACGCACGGACACATATATAACGAAGACTCAATGCCGCCTCTGTCAGAGAGCGATATACTGATACACGGACATACTCACATCCCTGTCTGCGTAAGATCCGGCGATAACACCGTTATAAATCCGGGATCCATCTCCCTGCCCAAGGGAGGTAACCCAAAGAGCCTCATGCTTTACAACAACAGGATATTCAGCGTCATCGACCTTGACGGCAATCTGCTTTTCACTCACGAGGTCTGAAAAATAATACTGTACGGCGCGCCCCGCGCTTTAATGCAGGGGCGCGCCTTTTTTGACCGAAAATCTTTTTTTGACCGCTTATTTGCTGAGCATTCTCGCTACTGCAGGCCGATGCACTTTCATAGCGCCGACCGGACAGAACTCCTGACAGCAGAAACATCGTATACATTTGCTCCTGTCTATCTCCGCCTTGCCCTTCTTTATCTCGATCGCGGAAGCAGGACATATCTTCGCACACTTACCACATCCTATACATTCCCGCTTTGTCACCCTGGGGGTCGACATAAGAGCTTTGCCTGCGATCTTTCCGAATATATTTTTTATTATATTGTTCGAATCCTTATAAAAGCTGAGACTGTGCTTTGAGGCTATATTGTCAAAATCCCCTATAACGAATCCTTCGATATCCCCGAAGATCTCAAGCCCGCTCACATCTGCCGGGATGAGCCCTCTGCGCCGTGCCGCGTCAAGAGTGGGAACATCGTCACACCCGAGCCCTATTATATACGCGGCGGCAAGATCGAGCTTGTGCGGAGATTCAGAAGCCAGAATACAGCCTATGCTCCTGGGCTTGCCTGCGGTAGGTCCGTTACCTTCCATTCCCACAATGGCGTCACATACAGAGAGGCGCGGCTTGAAATATTCATTGAGATCTACTATCATATCCGAAAAGTCGGTATAGCTCGGATATCTGTAATGATATTCCGGCTTGACCGTCCCGGGAACTACTCCGAACATGTTCTTTGCCGCGCAGCTCATCCCCATCATCCCGTGTGTTTTGAGCTTGCATACGTCTATTATAGCGTCCACCTTATCGAGATAAGAGGTATATTTGAATTTTTTGGCGGCGGTCGCTTCCGGGAATTCCGCCTCTGATACCGAAAAGTCTTCGTTCAGCTCTGCTCCCGCCTCTACTGCCGCGCGCATTCCGGTCGCATTATATATACGTCCTACATAGACTGAGTTGTACAGCCCTCCTGGCGAATCGCCGATGATCACACGCGCCCTGCGCTCACGCAGCATACGTGTAAGCGCGATAATGACCGCCGGATGTGTCGTCCCAGCCGCTTCCGGCCTCATAAAGCTTACTAAATTGGCTTTCAGCGCCACAGTCATACCTTCAGTCACGAAATCAAGACCTCCGACTGCAGACAATGCCTCGCAAAGCGCATGTGTCACCTCACTGTCCTCATAGGAATTGCATTTTACAACCGAAACGTCCATATTACTTCTCCGAAAATTTATTGGCCGGATGAGTCTGCCTGTTCCGCACGATGATCACATAAGGCGGAGAGGCTCAACCGTTGCACCTCTGCGGCAAAACTCAATTTCAGCAAACGCATATACTGAAAGAGTGAAATACCGGATATATTTTACCATATTTATTTCCGGATTTCCACAGTTACTGAATATTTTGTCGCAGCGCCGGAATATTTTCCCGGCGAGAATGTTTTCGGAGGGAGCAATGGAAAACATTACATATTACAACGGAAAAATTTACGACGGAGACGAGATCCTGATACCGTCATCCGACCGCAGCTTTTATTTCGGCGACGCCGTATACGACGCAGGATGCGGCATGAACGGAGGGATGCATCTCTGCCGCGAACATGTCGAGCGTCTCTTCAGAAGCGCCGGCGCGATCGGTATAACTCCGAATTTCACTGTCTCCGAGATGGAGGAGAAGATCCGCTCTCTAGCCGCGCTATCTGCATCGAAAATATATTTTATATACATTCAGCTCTCGCGCGGGAGCGCACCGCGGCGTCACTCTTATCCTGACGGCATTAAGCCGAACTTATATATGACCGTCACCCCAACCTCTCTTCCTGATTTCGGCAAGCCGATAAAGCTGATAAGCACACCTGACATACGCTATTCCATGTGCAATGTAAAAACCGTAAATCTTCTCCCGAATGTGCTCGCCGCACACAGAGCCGAGGCCGCCGGTTGCGATGAGGCTGTATTCATCAAAAACGGCTGCGCGACCGAATGTGCGCACAGCAATATATCCATACTTAAGAGAGGAACGCTCTTCACACATCCTAAAAACAACGAAATACTGCCTGGGATAGCGATGGGAAGACTGATAAAAGCCGCCTCCAGGCTCGGTATGCGTCACACTGAAAAGTGCATCTCCTACTCGGAGTTGATGGACGCCGACGAGATCATAGTCACAAGTTCCTCAAAATTTGCGCTCCGCGTCTCGGAAATAGACGGCAAGCAAGTCGGCGGCAGGTCGATAACGGAATTCATGCTTCTGCAAGGCGTAGTCACCGAAGAATTTTACTCCGGGAAATACAACTGATAAACGGCGTGAAAAATCGCCGTTTCCCGCCATCTGCGCAAATTCAGATCCATGCGCTGAAAGCATGACTGTATGCACATTTTTACATATATTTGCCGCATTGAACAGGTTTTTTATACCGCGTTTTATACAACCTTTTTACTTATGAGAAAAAATCAACCTGTTTTGTATATAATATGCCTTAAAAATATTGTGAAAAAAATGACGAAAAGCCTTGAAAATCACTATTATGTATGATATAATTTTGTACTGGTGTGATATATGCGTTCATGATCCTGCCCTCATACATATCAGTACAGCTGAGGACAAGCCTCGCGCTTTTCACACGGCTTAATCCCGGATCAGTATTTTAAAGGAGGAGCACAGCATGCTCAAAAATATCAGCAAGCTGCCGTTCAAGGGTACAAAGGAACAGGAAGAGGCATTGAACAAGATCATTGCCGATAATAAACATGACAAGAGCCGGCTCATATCCGTCATGCAGGAAGCGCAGAACATATACGGGTATCTCCCGATCGAGGTACAGAAAATGATCGCGGACGGAATGGACATCCCGCTCGAAAAGGTGTACGGAGTTTCGACATTCTACGCTCAGTTTTCTCTGTCGCCTAAGGGAGAGAACAATATATCGGTATGTCTCGGTACAGCCTGCTATGTAAAGGGCTCCGGAAATATATTTGCGAAACTTCAGGAAATACTCGGGATCTCCGCAGAGGAATGCACCCCGGACGGAAGATTTTCTCTCACTGCGTGCCGTTGCATAGGCGCTTGCGGACTCGCTCCGGTCCTTACCGTAAATGAGGACGTTTACGGCAGACTTACGGTCGATGACGTTGAGGGAATACTCAGTAAATATTGATTTAGGGCAGGAGGAATTAGCGCTGATGAAAACGATCGCAGAACTTAACGCCATACGCGCGGCGTCAATAAAGAACGTCGTTCTCCGCAAAGGTGCGGACGCACTTGGCACAGATATAAAACCCGATTGCAAATATAACGTGCTCGTATGCGGAGGTACCGGATGTACCTCTTCGCACAGCGTCAAAATAGTCGAGAAACTCCGCGAGGAGATAAAGGCAAACGGTCTTGAAAAGGACGTAAACGTCATAATGACCGGATGCTTCGGACTTTGCGCGCTGGGGCCGATAATGATAGTTTATCCCGAGGGAAGTTTCTACTCGATGATGAACGAGGAAAAGATCCCGAGGATCGTCCGCGAGCATCTGGCAAACGGACAGGTCGTAAAGGAGTTTTTGTACAATGAGACCGTCAATCCGGACGGAACTATCAAGTCGCTCGATGAGACCGATTTCTATAAGAAACAGATCCGTGTAGCTCTCCGCAACTGCGGAGTTATAAACCCGGAGGACATAAATGAGTACATAGCCTTCGACGGCTATCAGGCTCTTGCCAAGGTATTGACGGAATACACTCCCGAGGACGTTATAAAGGTCATAACCGATTCCGGACTTCGCGGCAGAGGAGGCGGAGGCTTCCCTACCGGACGCAAATGGGCTCTCTGTGCGCCGAACAAGGCTCCTCAGAAATACGTCGTCTGCAATGCGGACGAGGGAGACCCCGGAGCATTCATGGACCGCTCAGTACTTGAGGGCGATCCCCACTGCGTCATCGAAGCTATGGCGATAGCCGGTTATGCTATAGGAGCGACAAAGGGATACGTTTACGTAAGAGCGGAATATCCGATAGCGGTACACCGCCTTCAGGTGGCTATAAACGCCGCAAGAGAGGCAGGTCTTCTCGGCAAGAACATATTCGGTACCGGCTTTGATTTCGATATAGATGTAAGACTGGGCGCCGGAGCGTTCGTCTGCGGCGAGGAAACGGCTTTGATGACGTCCATAGAGGGCAACCGAGGCGAACCCCGTCCCCGTCCTCCGTATCCTGCAGTCAAAGGACTTTACGAGTCGCCGACGGTCGAGAACAATGTTGAGACCTTCGCAAACGTTCCCCAGATAATCCTCCGCGGCGCGGAGTGGTTCGCATCGATGGGAACCGCAAAATCCAAGGGAACCAAAGTTTTTGCGCTCGGCGGAAAGATAAAGCATACCGGCCTTGTTGAGATACCGATGGGTACTACGCTCAACGAGATAATACACGAGATAGGCGGCGGTATCCCCGGCGGCAAGAAATTCAAAGCCGCTCAGACCGGAGGACCTTCCGGCGGATGCATACCGGCAAGCCTTATAGATACCGAGGTAGATTACGACAACCTCATTTCGATCGGCTGTATGATGGGCTCGGGCGGACTCATAGTAATGGATGAGGACACCTGCATGGTCGATATGGCTAAATTCTTCCTTGAATTTACAGTGGATGAGTCCTGTGGAAAATGTACCCCTTGCCGAGTGGGCACCAAGCGTCTCCTTGAAATACTTGACAAGATCACCCGCGGCGAGGGAACGCTCGATGATCTTACAAGGCTTGAGGATCTCTGCAACTACATTAAATCTAACTCTCTCTGCGGTCTCGGACAGACTGCGCCCAACCCTGTTCTCTCAACTCTTAAATTCTTCCGCGATGAGTATGTGGCTCACGTCACGGAAAAGAGATGCCCTGCCGGAGTATGTAAGCGTCTCCTTTCCTTCTCGATAGATAAAGATAAATGTATCGGCTGCGGCAAGTGTGCAAAGAACTGCCCGAACGAGGCTATACAGAGAACAGACTATATCGCTCCGGGCCACAAACTTCCGTCATATCAGATCGATTCTTCCAAGTGCATAAAATGCGGCGCATGCATGGACGGATGCAGATTCGGCGCAATATCCAAGAAATGAGAAAGGAGTACGCTAAAATGGATATGGTAAATGTTACTGTAAACGGTATCGCAGTAAGCGTACCCAAAGGATCTACGATCCTTGAAGCGGCAAGAGCTGCGGGCGTTGAGATCCCGACGCTCTGCTTTATGAAAAAGAAAAATGAGATAGGTGCCTGCAGGATCTGCGTCGTAGAAGCGACCGGCGCTCGCGGTCTGGTGACAGCGTGCGTATATCCCGTCTCTGACGGAATGGAAATAAAGACTAATACCGACCGTGTCCGCGAGGCCAGAAAAACAACACTTGAGCTTATACTTTCAACACATGAGAAAAAATGTCTCTCCTGCGTAAGATCCCGCAATTGCGAACTTCAGAAACTCTGCCTTGATTACGGAGTTGATGAGGACGCATTCCAGGGATTCAAGCCTCACTATGAGCTTGACACCTCTGCGCCGCATCTTATAAGAGACAACAACAAGTGTATACTCTGCAGAAGATGCATAGCGGCTTGCCGCGAACAGTTTGTATCTATCCTCGGCGCCAATAACCGCGGTATAGACACCTGCGTCGGAAACGCCTTCAATCTCTCGCTCTCTGAAACTCCGTGCATAAGTTGCGGTCAGTGCACTGCGGTATGCCCTACCGGAGCGCTCGTTGAAAAAGACGATACGGACAAGGTCTGGGAGGCGCTTGCCGATCCTAAGAAACACGTAGTGGTCCAGACGGCTCCCTCTGTAAGAGCTGCTCTCGGAGAGTGTTTCGGAATGCCGATCGGAACTAATGTCGAGGGAAAGATGGTCGCCGCACTCAGACGTCTCGGCTTTGATAAGGTCTTCGACACCGACTTTGCGGCGGATCTCACAATAGTTGAGGAAGCCCACGAGCTTATAGAACGCATAAAGAACGGCGGAAAGCTCCCGATGATAACCTCCTGCTCTCCCGGATGGGTCAAATTTGCCGAGTATTATTACCCGGAATATCTCGATCACATTTCCAGCTGCAAGTCGCCTCAGCAGATGGGCGGCGCTGTTATAAAAACGTATTACGCTGAAAAAATGGGCATATCCCCCGAGGATATCGTGAGTGTATCCGTAATGCCCTGCACCGCCAAGAAGTTTGAGATAGGCAGAGATGATCAGAGCGCAGCGGGTGACGGCATATACGATGTAGATATCTCAATAACCACAAGAGAGCTTGCCAGGATGATAGAGCGAGCAGGCATAAAATTCGCATATCTCCCCGAAGAGGAGTTTGACGCTCCGCTCGGAGTCGACACCGGTGCAGCCGTGATCTTCGGCGCTACCGGAGGAGTTATGGAAGCGGCACTCCGTACCGCAAATGACTGGCTCACCGGCAAGAGTAATAAAGCCGTAGAGTTCCATGAGGTCAGAGGCACGGCAGGACTAAAAGAGGCGTCATACGAAATTGCCGGCAGTACTGTTAAAGTCGCAGTAGCATCCGGCGCCGCCGCCGCAAAGGTGGTCATGGACAAGATCAAGTCCGGAGAGGCTGACTGGACCTTCGTGGAGATAATGGGATGCCCCGGCGGATGCGTGAACGGAGGCGGACAGCCGATACAGCCGCAGTATATCCGCGACACCGTAGATATCAAAGCACTGAGAGCCAAAGTCCTCTATGATCAGGACGCCTCAATGGCAATGAGAAAATCTCATGAGTCTCCTGTAATAAAAGAGCTTTACGATAACTATTTCACAGACGGTATAGGCGGAAAAAAGGCGCATCACGTTCTCCACACCTCCTTTGTCGCAAGGAAAAGATATTGATATCTGAGATATTTCGATATCAAAAAGCTCAAAAATCAGGTTTTTGACATTTTGGAACAGATCAGGCGTATCCGGTAATTCCGGATACGCCTGATTTTTATATCTGCAACACTTAAAAACATATACAAGAGAGCTTATAATCTATAAGTACCAACCCTATAGGCTTTTTTATGGAAAACTAAATCATACCAAAATATCAATAGAAATGTTATATCGGAAGTGTCAGGTCGCAATGTTAAATGTATATTCTCATCATGTCCTTGTAAATCAACAATATAATGTATTTTTCAACGATTTATGATGAGAATATACATAATTTTAATAACAAAACAAATATTGATTGCATTAAGGGGCCAACTAACCAACTAACCAACTAACTAACTAATTAACTAACTAATTAACTAATAAAAAAAGCGGAGCATTATTGAAGTGAACCCCAAATAGTTCACAGAAAAGAAAAAGGCGCAACAAAGACAGGGAGAGGAAATTACCTCTTCCTGTTTTTGATTCTCGAAGTATTATAAAAAACTAACCAATCTTCTACAAGCA
>CALWTR010000037.1 GCA_944384525.1 uncultured Clostridia bacterium | reverse complement strand
GTGGTAGTTCATACAGATCTCCTTTCGGTAATTTGTGTTTGGCAACTCTATTTTACCACAGTTCTGTATGAACTTTCTCTTTCACTTTTACTGTTGCACTTAATAGTATAATTCACCCTGAGCTTTAAAGACGGCGCCGCTGTTTGCGGCGCCGTCTTCTTTTTGCCCTTGCGCGCTTGACAAAGCCGCCGCGGTCTGGTAATATATTCTTGTAAGAATATAAGACGCCGAAAGGCGCGGAAAGCAGGTCTACTCACATGCCGTTTATAGATTCGCGCGTCTCTCTCTCGCTGAACAAGGAGCAGAGAGCCGAAATAGTCAGGCGCCTCGGACAGGCGATCTCGATCCTGCCAGGAAAAAGCGAGCGTTATCTCATGACCGAGATACGCGACAATGCGCATCTCTCGCTCGCGGGAGACTCCGGAACTCCCGCCGCTATGATCTCCGTCAGCATCTTCGGCTCTGCCGGCAGAGCTGATTATGACCGTCTAACAGCCGCGCTCTGCGATATTTTCAGCGATGTCGCAAAAATACCCCCGGAGCGCACATACGTCAGCTACACCGAGTGCGGGACCTGGGGCTGGAACCGGGAAAACTTCTGATACGGGTGCGCCGCGGTTGTAAAATGTTCCGATATGGACTATTTTACACATAATTGTTCTATTTTCTATTGAACGCCGCAGCGCCGCGGTTTATAATTTAACTGTAAGCCCGGCGCGGGAAGGCGCGGGCCTACACGACCGAAAGACAGAATTTTTTTAAATACATACGGAGGATACACCGACATGAAAAAACCTGAACTTGTTATCATGGCTGCCGGAATGGGCTCGCGCTACGGAGGTCTGAAGCAGATCGACCCGGTCGACGAGCAGGGGCATCTCATCATCGATTTCTCTATCTATGACGCTGTCAAAGCGGGCTTTAACGACATAACTTTTGTCATAAAGCACGAGATCGAAAAGGACTTCAAAGAGGCGATCGGAAACCATATGGAGAAGATAGCCAACGTCAAGTATGTATATCAGGATCTAAACAACCTGCCGGCAGGCTACTCCGTCCCGGAAGGGCGCACCAAGCCCTGGGGCACCGGACACGCGATCCTCTCTATACTCGGGACGGTCGACGCTCCGTTCGCCGTAATAAATGCGGACGACTACTACGGAACGCACGCTTTCAAGACGATATACGACTTTCTCGCAACGCATGAGGACGGAGACAAATACTCCTATGCGATGGTCGGATACTCGCTCAAGAACACCCTGACCGAGCAGGGCACCGTCGCACGCGGCGTATGCGAGGCGGACGAGAACGGCATGCTCACCAATATAACCGAGCGCACCAAGATAAGAAAGAACGGAGACGGCGCGCAGTACTCAGAGGATGACGGAAAAACCTGGACCGATCTCAACCCGGACAGCATAGTCTCCATGAACCTCTGGGGCTTCACCCCCTCGATACTCAAGGAGCTGAAGGCGGGCTTCCCCGCATTCCTGGACGCTAACCTCAAGACCAATCCGCTCAAGTGCGAGTACTTCCTGCCTACCGTAGTCGACAACCTCATAAAGGCGGGCAAGGCGGAGGCAAAGGTCCTCACCTCGCTCGACAAATGGTACGGAGTCACCTACAAAGAGGACAAGGCTGTAGTCGTACAGGCATTTAAAGATCTCAAGGCAAAGGGCGTCTACCCTGAGCAGCTCTGGGACAGATAAATCCAGGCGGCGCACTTCTGTGCGCCGCTTTTTTTCTCTCCGGACAGTTTTTTATATAACAGACGGCTGAGTTCTTGGGGCGGCCGGGGAGCCGCGCTGCGGGAAAAGCCTCTGCATCATCGCACCCTAAAATGATTTTTTTATATAAATACGCAATATTCCGACGATAATTCTTTTAAAAATACAATTTTTGATACAGGAGAACACAAATGAAGCTTTCCGATATCTTCGGGTCCCACATGGTCATACAGCGTGACCGTGACATTATTTTTTACGGCGATGCCGACGGCACTGTGACGATAGATTTCGCCGGGGAGCGCAGGAGCGCCGAGGCTGACGGCGGGCGCTTTGAGATAAGATTCCCCGCCATGAGCGCCGGAGGTCCGTACACCGCAAAAGCATTTTTCAGCGACGGTACGGAAGAGACGCTCTCGGATATCCTGATCGGAGACGTATACATAGCCGGCGGGCAGTCAAATATGCAGTTCCAGCTCCGGGAGAGCTTTGAGGGCGCCTCGGCGCTCACGGATATGCCGAACGTGCGTTTTTTCAATGAGCCGCATATTTTCCGGCCGGAGGGCTGCGAGCCGTATAAGGCGTTTGAGCCTGTATGGAAGCCTTGCACCGGAGATAACGCGCTCTTCCTGTCGGCGGTAGCTTACTTCTTCGCGCTCAGGCGGAACGCGGCCGGTGTCCCGATCGGTATAATTTCATCAAACCGCGGCGCATCGCGCGTCGAGAGCTGGACCCCGAAGGAAGACTTCGAGGCGGCGGGACTGGATCAGCTCCTCGAAGGCAAGCGCCACCGCGATTACGACTACGCCGAGGGATTCAACAAGCATCACCGGCTGTTTTCTGCCAAAATGTCCTATATCCTGCCCTTTCCTGTCAAGGCGGTTCTCTGGTACCAGGGAGAGTCGGATTCCGGATATATGGAGGCGGGATGCTATTTAAAACAGTTTTCCGTGATGGTACGGGCATGGCGCAGGCTCATGAATTACGATACCCCGTTTTTCACCGTACAGCTGATGCCGTACAGCGAGGGGGAGGATGAACGCCGCTGGGCGGTGACGCGCGAATGTCAGCGGCTGGCGTCTGAGATCATACCGGGTGTCGCGCTCGTAACTCTGTTCGACACCGGCGAGGAGAAACTTATACACCCGACAAAAAAGCAGGGCGTAGGCTTTGCGTTGGCGGATGCGGTAGGAGCTATGCTCTTCGGAGAGGACAGAGAGTTCTGCGGTCCCCTGCCGGCATGCTGCGTATTTTCCGGCGGACGCGCCGAGGTCACGATGTCACACGCGGACGGCATGTTCATCGACGGAGAACGCCTGACGGATGCAAAGATAAAACTGCGCGGCAAGGACTGGGAGGATGCGGTCGGATACTGCGACGGGCGCCGACTGATACTGAGCGCGGCCAGCGGAGAGAGCGGGGACGCGGTAGGCGTGTCGCTTGGTTTCTGCAACGCACCAAAGCTGGATCTCAAGAATTCTGCGGGATATCTCGCCTCGCCTTTTATATTCCCCCGCCCCTCAGAAATACTCATGCCGGAGGATACCGTCCTATAAGCCCCGGTGATACTCCGTTATTCAGGCGGCGCCGAAATATTTTACCGCACGGCACAACGTAAAAACCAAAAAACGCAAAAAAAGCAAAAAGCAAAAAAGAAAAAATGGCAAAAAAGCAAAAAAGAAAAAAGCAATAAAGCAAAAAAAGAAAAAAAGCAAAAAAATCCCCCGCGGAAAAACCGCGGGGGAATTTTTACGATCATTTGATCTCAAGTCTCCTCGACTCCGGAACGGCCGCCTGCTTCTTCGGCAGTATAAGCTTCAGAAGTCCGTCCTCATAAGAGGCGGTTATACCGGACTCATCGATCTCGCTTATATCGAACGAGCGCTTATACGTACCGTAGGAGCGCTCCTTGCGGATATAATTCTTCTTTTTGTCCTCGTCTTCATAGTCGCTGTGGCGCTCCGCACTTATCGTCATAACGCCGCCCTCTATGTCGACCTTGATGTCCTCCTTCTTAAATCCCGGAAGATCCATCTCAACGACAAAGTCCTTGCCATTATCCTTTATATCGGTCTTGAAAGATTCAAGCTGAGAGTTGCCGAAAAAGTGCTTCTCAAACTCCTCCATATCTCTGAAGGGATCGTATCCCGACACAAGACTGCCTCTGCGTCTGTAAGGCATAATATCAAACATAACAAGCTACCTCCTGTTAATATCATTCATTATCAAGATCATTGCGAAGGCATAACTTTTAGCAGTCACGCTCTTCGTTTTTTTCTTACACCTATATTATATCCGCCATATGTTAATGAATAAAGGTTAAATTATGAATGATATGTAAATACTTAGCACTCTTGTATTATTAGTGCTAAATTTTTTTAAATCATTGAAGCTCTGCGGGCAGGCGGATACATGAGTCGTGGAGAGGCGCGGACAGACCGCTTTCAAAGCGCCGGGATACATATACGCGTCGATGGAAAAGCCGGCGAGACTCGGCCCGCACAGCTAAGCGGACGATCAAAACCGGGCGGGTGAAGCGGTACAAAAAAAGATGCGGCAGACCGATCGTCGTCGAACGCAGAGGGAGCGCAAAAGTGAGTCGATACAATGCGCGGCGGAAAAACCGGCGAGGCTCGGCCCGCACAGCTAAGCGGACGATTTAAACCGGGCGGGTGGAGCGGTACAAAAATGCGGCAGACCGATCGTCGTCGAACGCAGAGGGAACACAAAAGTGAGTCGATACAATGCCCGCGGCGGAAAAACCGGCGAGGCTCGGCAGGATCTGATCTTTATACGGCTGCCCTGGGGACTGAAATTTTTTTAAAAAAGGGAGATGTGCTGAGTTACAGGATATCAGGATGATTTTCAAGATCACGCCGGTACTTTTTTATATTTTTTCTCTTTTTTGCCGCAGATATGCAGACTCAGAAGCTTTTTTAAGCAAAAAAATCCGGGACGCGGCATGAGCCGTGCCCCGGGGAGAGGCCTCGCGCCGCGAGGTCATTTATCATTTTTATTATAGAGCGCGGAAGAGCGCTTTATTTTATTAGAGGTCGTTTTCTCGAACGGTATATCGCGCACATATACCTTTGATATATGCTTATACGAGGGGAGCTCGGCGCAGACCTTCTCTATATCCGCCTTCAGTCTGGCGTGCACGTCCGTTATCCCCGCCTCCTTGACCGCATCTGCGTTCGGATACACCTCAGATGCGAGAGCCGTCTCCTGTCCGCTGGCGTTTTTGATCGAGTACACGATCGCGTCCTCTACATACGGGATAGAATATATATAATTCTCTATCTCCTCCGGGAATATGTTTTTCCCGTTCGTGAGAACTATGAGGTTCTTTTTTCTTCCGGTTATGACGAGCTGGCCGTTCTTATTCATGAGTCCGTAATCGCCGGTGCGGAAAAATCCGTCCTCAGTAAATGCCGCAGCGGTGCTCTCCGGGTCCTTATAGTATCCGAGCATGACGATGTCGCCGCGGACGCATATTTCTCCCTCGCCGTCCTCGCTGACGTCGTCAAAGCGTATCTCACAGCAGTCAAGCACGGTACCGACAGTAGAGGTATCGTTCGTCTTCTCACGGTTCACGCTGACGAGAGGAGAGCACTCGGTTATACCGTAGCCGTTGAACAGCGGGATGCCGATCGAATCAAAGAATTTCCCGGTCTCGGGACGTATAGGCGCGCCCCCGCAGACGATCATTTTGAGCTTGCCGCCGAAATTCGAGGTCACCGATGTGAAAAGCAGACCGCGGAGGTCTATGCCTATCTTTCTCAGCGCGTTGCTGAATCCGATAAGGAAGCGCAGTATCTTATCCTTCTTCTGCGCCCGTGCACCCGCCCATATGCGCTTATAAAACACCTCGGCGAAAGCGGGGACGAGATAGATGTATTCGGGGCGGTAGTAATTGAGATTTTTGAGCACGTTTTTGAGGGAATCGTTTATGCAGACCGTCGCATGGTGGTGTATCGCAACAAGTATCCCCGGAACAGCCTCATAGGTATGGTGATACGGGAGCACAGAGAGACAACTATCCTTTACATCCGCGACCTGCATCCCATAGTAAACCGAGCTTATAAGATTGTGCTCAGAGAGCATGACTCCCTTTGCCATCCCGGTCGTTCCGGAGGTGTACACCAGCATTTTGAGCTCGTTCTTATCCCGCGTCTTGGCGAGATATGAGCCGTCGCCGTTCACAAAAAGCTTAGCGCCTCTGGCTTTGAGAGCGCGGAAGGAAAGTATCCTGTCCCCGTCGTCCTCCTCAAGGTCCAGCCCGATAAAATATTTTATATCCGGCAGGCGCTCGATATTCTCCCTTACGAATTTCTCCTGTGCGCCCGAGAAAAACAGGACATGGCTGTCGCTGTGCAGAAGAACATGGACCTTATCGCCGTCCGGCAGATCCTTATCGACCGGGACGAACACCCCCGCAGAGCAGAGCACTGCAATATATACATTGATCCAGTCGTAGCGGTTCTCGGATATTATCGCGATATGCTCTGTGTCGACGCCCAGCTCCGAGAGCCCGGTACCGAGCGCGAGCACGTCGAGCCGGAACTCGGAATAGCTCACGGAGACGTCCTTATCCCCGACGCGGTAACGGAACGCCGGCTTATCACCCGCCTCCTTTGCCGCCATGTCGATCATCTCGCGCAGGCTGGAAAATCTCTTGACGTAATTTAACGGATAGTTCTTCTTTTTTGCCATATGTGTTCCTCCTGTCAGCAGTCTCTTCGGCTATTCTGCGCCGACTGAAATCACGGAAAAATCGGTGTAGAAAAAATCGCCCGATAGTAGAATTTCATATTTTTACTAAATTATAGCACGATTTTCCCCTTATGTCAAGACGGAAACGCATGAGATATCATACATTTTGCACAACTTTTTATCACGTTTACCCAAAAGCATACATTAGTTTGCATTTTTCGCGCATGCACTGCTTTTGATTTTCGGTGTATCAATATATCTGATTTTTTCTTCCAGTTTTCTCACCGGATAAAAAAACGCCGCCCGGCGGCGGCAGTCGCCCGGCGGCGGTCAAGGGACGGATACAGATATCAAAGGCAAAGACCGCTCCGCGCCGCTGTGCTTTCAGCATACGCCGCCGCGCCGTCGGTACACCCCTCAAAGAGCCTCACGATGCACCTGTATTTCCCTTTTGCCTTTATTTATACCGTCTATTTTGTTCCCTTATTTCTTTGTTCTTTTTTCGCTGGTTTGCTTTTTTATCGGCCTGCGCGTTCCCTGACCTTTTTGTTCCGCCGCATCACTATTTTCGCGGTCAAAGCTTTTCTCTATCGGCTTGCGGTTTTATCGAACCGCGCTTTTTACCGGCTTGAGCTTTTTGATACCGGAAAGAGGCCGCTCTTATATCCCGGTGTATCCTACCCCGTTCGCGGTCATCACCGCAAGGCGGCGGAATCCTATCCCGCGCAAGAGCTCGACGCTCTCCGGGAAGAATGTGTCTATCGTCGCAGCCGAATGAGTGTCAGAGGACAATATCACATCCCCGCCGCGCTCAAGCACGCGGCGCAGTATGAAGTCCGACGGATAGGGGAGTTTCTTGTAACCCCGTGAGATGGCGCCGGTATTGACCTCAAATATCCTCGTATAGTTCAGCGCCTCGTCAGCCGCCTCCAGCGCCGCGCGCCTGTACTCCTCTGACGTCTCGTCTATGACCCCGAATTTGGTTATAACATCAAAATGCCCGACTATCTCAGGCTTTGTGCGCCTTATATGCTCCGCGACCTTCTCGTAATACCGCTTTGCCATCTCGACCGCGCTCCCGCCGCACTCCTTTGCTATGCACTCCCTCTGCTGCCTCTCGCTGTGGTCTATCGGGTAACACGTCCCGCCTATGACCAGGTAATGCACCGAGCCTATCATATAATCAAAGTCCTCGGGATCCGTGTCCGAATAATAGTCATTCTCTATCCCGCAGAGCACCTCTATCTGCCCCGCATACTTTTCTTTGAGACCGTTTATACAGCTGATATACTCCGGGTACTGCTCAAGCTTCATGCAGTAGCTCGTATCGCACGGCGTAAAGCTGTGATCGGAAAAGCCGTATCCGGCAAAGCCCTTTGCTATCGCCGCTCTCAGCATCTCCTCCGGGGTATTCTTTCCGTCGGAGTAGCAGGTGTGGGTATGAAATGTTGAAAATCGCATATATTCTCCTTTGGACCGGGGGCGTCTGACAGATGTGCCTCCGGATATCGCTCCGTATTTATGCCGCTTTGCCTGTGCCGAAACGCTGTATACACAGCATATTAGGATCGGTAAAGCCGTCATGAGACCGTCCGCGCTCGACCGATAAGACGGTCACAGCAGCATATATGCTATCGCGCCGGCTCCGCCTATCAGCGAGAACAGATTTACTGCCAGCAAAAAGCTGTTTCCGAAGACTGACTGATGATCCCTTATATCACGTATATTGCATATTATCATATATATCTGGAGCACGATCACCCTTATGAGCAGTATCACAAGTATCAGAAGAACGATGATTCCCGCAAATAGCCAGATCATACGGTCGCGCTCATCACCTTTCAGATACATGCCGGCGAAATATCCGAAAAATACAGCGACTGCCCAGCAACCTAAAAATCCGATCGTAAATATCGTCCTTAAAATTATCCCTGCGTCGGACAGACGTCCGCGCCAACGATATGTACCGAAAACAAATTTGAACATTTCTTCTCAGCCTCCGTTATGAAAACTTTGGTTTACAATATTGAGTTTTACAGTATTTTCTCCATGCCTATCTTCTGCTCTCTGAGTCCGCACTTCTCATAGAAACGGCGCGCGCCGGTATTGTCCGCCCAGACGTTCAGAGTGACGTTATAGCATCCCTCTCGCTTTGCAAAATCGAGAACGTAATTATACAGTGCGCTCCCTATATGCTCACCGCGGCAGTTCTCGTCGACGCAGAGGTCGTCGATATACAGCGTCTTTATATCCGTCAGTATATTGTCGTTCTCGTGCCTGACGAACACGCAGAAGGCGTACCCCAGTATCTTCCCGTCTCCGTCGGCCGCGACGAATATCGGGCGCTTGTCATCCTTTATTATATCGTAAAGCTCGCTGTCGGTATATTTTTTTGCATCCCCCTTGAAAAGATCCGGGCGGACGCTGTGGTGCACGTCCAGGACCTGTCTCAGCAGGCGGTTTATCCCGTCTGAATCGCTCGTTCGAGCGCGTCTCATCTCCATCGACATCACTCCTGTCGCCAAAATCATTTCTATATGATTATAACATATTTTTTCCGCAAAATCAAGCGTTCTCTCCCCGGTTCACGGATTTGTTTCGAGCATATCATTGACATGCGCGGACGGGGATGTTATAATTGTGACAAATAAGGAGGCACGTCTCATGACAAGGACAAAATTCAGAACTTTTGCCGCCAGCGCGCTGCTGATATTATCGCTGATCCTGACGTTATCCGCACTTTCCGGATGCACAGATGATCAAAAAGAGGAGCCGTACACGATAACTTACGGAACATACAAATACTACGGTATCCGCATTACCGACACCTCTGCCGGCACACATACCGACGAGAGCGCAGAGGAGACCGGAGAGGCACTGACCGTGCCGGTCGACGCGACGTTCAACGAGGACGGCACTGCCAAGCTCATCTTCAACAACACCGAATACAACTTCGGTTACAAAGTCGACAACGACGGTTTTGTGACCTTTACCGGCGAAGATGCCGGCAAATTCTATATCAAGGACTATGACACAGACAACCACGGCTATTTTGAGAACGGAAAATTCTATATGCGCTGGGCTTATAACAAGGACACCCACATCGAACGGCTCTCTATATGCGTGCTCCAGTGATCCCGGCACAGACGCGCCGCGCAGTTTATTTCTGCGCGGCCTTTTTTACTTATCCAGAACAGCCGGGTTGACTCTGCTTTCATTCAAAAAGCGGTCGGCTCGAACTGAATGCCGGCAGGATGTACCGGGATTTTTTTAAATGCCGTCCTCCCCGGCGTTTTAACTTCCGGAAAGCTTCATATTATATTAAGGTGAAATACGGCTGGAGGCATACGTGATACCGCTTGACAGAGCGGCAAATTGTTTTAAAATGTGCCGCTATACCTTGAAATGATCGGTTCAAAGTGCGATACTTTAATCCGATCA
>CALWTR010000036.1 GCA_944384525.1 uncultured Clostridia bacterium | reverse complement strand
TTACTGCCTTATGTGGCGTTAGCATAAGAGTGCGCCTGTTTGTTTTGCGGCCGAGGTATACATTCAGTAAGATAGAGCGCCGGACGATATTCTGAAAAGTTGCGTGAATTTAATAATTTTGTGCATTTTATTGATAGTGTGAATATTGACTTTTACGCGCGTGTGTAATATAATTTTTAAGTAAATAACGGACTTGAGTAAAGTCCCGATTTTTTGAAAATCAGTGCGGAGGCAGCAGATGATAAAGATAAACGTGATCTCCGGCTTTCTCGGAGCAGGTAAAACAACTCTTATAAAAAAACTCGTAAAAGAAGCGTATTGCGGTGAAAAGGTAGTTCTCATAGAAAACGAGTTCGGTGAGATAGGTATAGACGGAGGTTTCCTGAGGGACGCCGGTATAGAGATAACTGAGATGAATTCCGGATGTATATGCTGCTCCCTTGTCGGCGATTTCGGAAAGGCACTGTGCAAAGTTATAGATGAAATGGAACCGGAGCGTATAGTCATAGAACCATCGGGAGTAGGAAAACTGTCTGATATAGTTCGCGCAGTGGCATCATCTGCGGAGGGAAAAGCCGAGATCTGCGGGACTGCCGCCGTTGTTGACGCAGGAAAATGCAAAATGTATATGAAAAACTTCGGTGAGTTTTTCAACGATCAGATAGAGACCGCGGATGCTATAATCCTTTCACATTCCAAAAAACTCTCAGAGGAACGTATAAAAGAGGCTGTGGGACTTTTGCACGCTCATAACCCGGACGCTACAGTTATCACGACAGAGTGGGAAGAGCTCAGCGGGAGCAAGATCCTTGAGGCAATGGAAAGCAAAAGCGCGCTTTCGGAAAGACTGAGATCATTTATTGAGTCAGAGGCTGTTAAGAAAGAGGAAGATGAACATTGCCATTGCCATGACGATCACGAAACTGACAGCTGCGGTCATGACCATGACCATCACGATCATGAACACGAGCATTGTCACTGCCACGGTGACGAGCACGATCATGAGCACGAGCATGTACATGAGCACGGCGATGGGTGTTCTTGCGGGTGTCATGGACATCATGCCGACGAGGTATTTTCAAGCTGGGGCGTTGAGACTGCCGTCAAATATACTGAAGAACAGATCAGGTCTATCCTTGAGGAATTCGACGAGGACCCGGCATACGGTATGATCCTGCGTGCAAAGGGAATAGTTGAGGCGACTGACGGCGGTTGGATACATTTCGACTATGTGCCAGGAGAGATCGACGTTCGCAGAGGCAGCTCTGAGGTCACCGGACGGATATGCGTTATCGGCTCCGGCCTTAATGAGGAAAAGATATCCGCTCTGTTCCGTGCCTGACTCGGATAGGGACCTGGTTTTTGGAGAGATTTATGAAAAATATTCCCGTATACCTTTTTACCGGCTTTCTTGAAAGCGGTAAGACAAAATTTATAAAAGAAACACTCAAAGATAAAAACTTCAACGACGGCAAAAAGAAATTTCTGCTGCTCCTTTGCGAGGATGGGGAGGAGGAGTTTTCTCAAGAGGATCTCGGCAGCAACATTTCGGTATTCACCTTTGAGGATGAAGATGCTCTTACCACGGACAGAATAACGGCTCAATGCAAGCGTAATAAGCCGGATATAATGCTGATAGAATACAATGGGATGTGGAAGATAGATTCGCTCTATCGTGCGCTCCCTGAGTTTGCCTCTGTATTTCAGGAGATATTTATATCCGATTCTGAAACAGTCATGCAGTATAACAGAAATATGCGTTCTCTGGTGGTAGACAAACTGACAAGCTGTGAGATGGTCGTATTCAACCGCGTCAAGCCGGATACTGACCGAGAGGCGCTCCATAAGCTCGTTCGCGGTGTGAGCAGGAGCGCGAATATCTGTTATGAGGATCCGGACGGAAATATAGAATTCGATGATATAGAGGATCCGCTACCTTACGATATAAATGCCGATGTCATCGAAATACGCGACGAGGATTTTGCAATATTTTACCGCGATATGAGCGAGGACCTCGGCAAATATAACGGCAAGCGCATACGCTTTAAAGGAATAGTTGCCAGGGATGACTCGCTGAAGGATGAAACCTTTGCTCTCGGACGTCATATTATGATATGCTGCCAGGAAGATATAGCGTACCGCGGAGTGGTTGCAAAAGGATTCTGCGGAAAAAAGATAAAAACCAGGGATTGGGTCATAGCCGAAGGCGTTCTCTATGTAGCATATGACAAAATATACGGCGGAGAGGGGCCCTGCCTTAAGGTGGAAAAACTAGAGTTCGCAGACAAACCCGTCCAGGAACTCGCTACTTTTTACTGATTTTGAGAGGGAGTATTTATGTTTTCTGAAAGAATGTTTCAGCTGGGAAGCCGCAGGTCGTCTATAAGGGAGTTGTTTGAATACGGTAAAATGCGCGCCGAGTTGGTCGGACGCGAAAACGTATTCGATTTCAGCCTCGGCAATCCCACCGTCCCGCCTCCGGAAGAGGTAAAGGACGCTATAATAAATATCATTGAAAACTCAGATTCCGTTGCGGTGCACGGATATACGTCGGCACAGGGTGACGCGTCTGTCAGAGCCAGGATATCTGAGCATTTGTCTAGAAAATACCGTCTGTCGGTATCCCCGGACAGGATTTATATGACTTGCGGAGCGGCGGCATCTCTCGTGATAAGCATAAGCGCGCTCAGATATTGCGACAAGGATGAATTTGTAGCAGTCGCTCCTTATTTCCCGGAGTACAAAGTATTTGTAGAAGAGACCGGCGCCGCTTTCAAAACAGTTGAGCCGGACTATGCGAATTTTCAGATAAATTTCGATTCTCTGTCAGAGGTGGTCAATGAGAATACACGCGCTGTTATCATAAATTCTCCGAACAATCCGTCCGGCGCAGTGTATAGGGAAGAAACGCTTAGGAATCTTGCCGATTTTCTTTGTGTAAGAGAGGCTGAGTACGGTCATCCGATATACATTATTTCAGACGAGCCTTACAGAGAGATAATTTACGACTGCGGAGAATATCCGTCGGTGATGAGATATTACAGCGATACGATAATGTGCTATTCATACAGCAAATCTCTGTCTCTTCCAGGTGAACGTATCGGTTATATAGCCGTATCCGATAACGCCAAGGACTCATCTGAAATATATGCTGCTGTTTGCGGCGCCGGAAGGGCACACGGATATGTATGCGCCCCCAGCCTTTTTCAGAAGGTCGCAGGAGAGGTTTGCGGGATACATTCGGATATCGGTGTTTACCGCAAAAACCGGGATATTTTATATAACGGGCTCACGGATCTGGGTTACAGCTGTGTTCATCCTGACGGAGCTTTCTATCTGTTTGTAAAGGCTCCCGGAGGAAATTCCATAAGTTTCGGAAAGGCGGCAAAAAAACGCGATCTGCTTATCGTACCGGGAGATGATTTCGGTTGCCCGGGATACATGAGAGTATCTTACTGTGTCTCTACGGAAATGATAAAAAGAGCTATGCCTGTATTCAAAAAACTCATGGAGGAAAGCTGTTCCGACAATATCGGGCAGTAACTTTGATCTATGCTCAACAGAAAGCAGCTTGACGCAGACGTTTGCGTAGTAGGCGGAGGTATATCTGGAATATGCGCCGCAATATCGGCAGCCAGGAACGGAGCAAAGACCGTTCTTATGCACGAGCGCTCTGTTCTTGGCGGAAATGCCTCGTCTGAGATAAGGATGTGGATATGCGGAGCACACGGAGAAAATAACCGTGAGACCGGTATACTTGAGGAGATATTGCTCGAGAATTACTACCGCAATCCTACAAAGAATTATTATATCTGGGATACTGTCTTATATGACTTTGTGATCAGAGAGAAAAATATAACTCTTCTCCTGAATTGCTCCTGCATGGACGCAGTTACCAGAGAGGGCGAGTTTGATCACGGCAGAAAAATACATATAGATATGATAACCGGTTATCAGATGACGACTCAGACATTTTTTGACGTCAAGGCCGGTATATTCATAGATTGTTCGGGAGACAGCATCCTTGCGCCGCTCACAGGTGCGGATTTCCGTATGGGCAGAGAAAGTGCCGAAGAATACGGAGAGAATATAACTCTGAAATCACAGAACCGCGGTATTATGGGCATGAGTTGTCTCATACAGTGCCGAGAGACTGACAGAAAGATAAAGTTTACGCCCCCGGAATGGAGCACAAAGCTTAACAGAGCGGATTTTGCGGACAAAAACCTCAATATACGGAAAAGCTACGAAAATTTCTGGTATCTTGAGCTCGGAGGTGACAGGGATACTATCGCGGATACCGAAAGCGTTGCAGGCGAGCTCATTCCGCTTGCCATCGGAACATGGGATTACATAAAAAATTCCGGTGATATCGACGCAGATAATTTCGAACTGGATTTCCTCGGATTTTTGCCGGGCAAGCGCGAGTCTCGCAGAATGATGGGCGAGTATGTGATAACTCAGAAAGATATATCGGGAGATGTAATGTTTCCGGATACCGTCGCATACGGCGGATGGGAGCTTGATGATCATTTTTCTACCGGATTTTACAGTAAAGGAGCGGTGAACATACACATAGAAACTCCCGCACCTTATCAGATACCGTATCGTTCCTTGTATTCAAAGAATGTAGATAATCTTATGTTCGCCGGAAGGAATATAAGTATGACGCATACAGCCTTGAGCAGTATACGCGTCATGGCGACATGCGCTTTGCTGGGGCAGGCGGCAGGTACCGCTGCAGCAATGGCGACAGGCAAAGGGATCTCGCCTCACGGGATATATGAGGATCATATCGGTGAGTTGCAGGACAGATTGATGAACGCCGATTGCTTTATACCGCATCGCAGGCGTGCAGTGTCGAAAACCTGCACGACAGCTGAGCTCAGCGCCGGCGGATCAGCCTTAAGAAACGGCGAGGACAGACCCCACAGGCTATACGGAACGAAGAATTGCGGGATAGAGGTATTGAACGGAGAGCGTATTTCATATAAGCATCTTGGATGCGGCATATCACACGTTCATATAACCTTCGACAGCGATCTCAACAGAGTTACTCTCCCTGGTGACAATTGCGAGAGATATCATTCCATGCGGTGTAATACATATCTCGACAGCCCGATGATGTGTATGCCTAAGACTCTTTGCCGAGAGTTTATCCTTACTGTCAAGAAAAATGGCAAGGAAGAGACTGTCTTGAAGGTGGAAAACAACCGTAAGAGAAGCTACGATATAGAGATAGACGGAACGCCGGAAGAAATTACTCTTACTCCCATATCAAACTGGGGCGACAGCGACAGGACCAGGGTGTTCTCGTTCGATTTCAGATAAAAAATGCTCCGCATCATAATGATGCGGAGCATTTTTGTCGTCAGAGCGATATAGTGAGCTTTTTGGCGTTTTATTTTTCTGCACAATGCCTGTGGGCAAAATAGAATACTATGATCGAAACGGTAAGGAGCACATGGTATATACTGTTGTAGTCGAATTCCCATATTAAAGTTATATATACGTTTCTGGTAGCCTGGAACACAGCTCCGATCAACTGAATGATAAGGCCTGCTGTCATGAGTGACGAGAATTTTTCTTTCGTGCTTATTGCCTTTTTTGCAAACATAAAAAGAGACGGTATAAGCGCCAAGACTGCAAAAATTATGAACGGGTACAGGGCATTTATATCAGTAAAGCAGAGAAACAGCTCGGTAACTATGCAAGATACTGCTGTCATGACGGACAATATGATCGCGCTTCTTTTGTAAGCCTTGGCTCCGAGGTTTGAGTCTGCGGATATCAGAGAGAAGATGAGCACCATCATATGCATGAAGGGATACAGGAATATCCAGAGTATAAGAGTTGTTTTGTCGCTGAGCTGAAATGCATGTATTATGAAGCCGTAGATGCCGGTCAGTGCGACTGAAAGATACAGCAGTACAAAAAGCAGCTTTCTCCTTTTGCGGGAGTCTTTGATACGCGCCGTCAGCAGGATCAGGAGAATAGCTATCGGAGCGTTTATAAGGTCGGTGACAGCTCCCGTAAATTCAGGTGGAGATGTAAGCATATGTGCCCCCTAAAAGGTTTTGTTGTAATGCTCCGTGAAATGAGCGTTTGATACTCTACAATTATACATGTTAAGCCAGACTTTTTCAATATTTCCCGTCAACTTTATTTCTTCTCGGTGAAAAAAGCGAGATACTGCGCCCGGCGAGAACATATATTTTTAAAAGACGAGGAAAGGGGATAGGCTGCTTGGAAAATTCTTATACTTCATTTGAACCGGTGCTTTCTTATGAGTCTGTAAAGGCTCACTATGAGGGAATATATAAAACAATGCGCGGAAAATATACTTTGAATCTGAAGAGCTGCGGAATAAATACGCCGGAGTATCCGCCGCGATTTTACAAAAAAACTGACAGGGAATTGAAAAGGGATCTTTATTATTACGGTTTTGCCGTATATGCGCATGAAATGTTTTTCAACTCTCTGACAGAGTTCTCTTCGGGATATACTTGTCCGAAAGAGAGATTCGGCAGTAAAATACGGGAAAACTGGAGCTCATATGACAGCTTTTTATATGATTTTACGGAGACCGCATTGAAGATGAGAGGACCGGGCTTCGTATGGGCGGCGTTTGACTGTTCCGGCGGTCGCCTGTTGATATTATCAAACAGCGGATATGAAGCGTTCGATATAAAAAGGTACATACCGCTGTTTTGCATAGATATGTTTGAACATTCATATTACATTGATTACTATTGTGACCGTGAAAAATATCTGAAAAACTGTCTCAGGATAATAAATTATGCGCGCGCGGAAAAACTTCTTGAAAATATTTCTTAAGATCGATATGCGGTAAATAGGCCGTATACGAACAATATCGCTTTTTAAATAAAAGTCCGGAAAAGTTGAAAAGCAGGTGCGCATGTGATATAATATTGTCTGGTAACATATCAGTCTGATTTTTCTTTATAAATTGAAACGCTGAAAATGAAAATGTGAGGGACGTACATGTTTTTGAGAGGTAATGCGGTTGTAGGGCAGTCCGGAGGACCGACAGCGGCGATAAATGCTACGCTGGCAGGAGTAATAATGGGCGCATTGGACGCGGGAGACGGCGCCATAGATAAAATATATGGAATGAGGAACGGCATAGAGGGATTGCTGGAGGAAAAGCTCATCGATCTCGGATCGATATTCTCTGAAAAAAGCATGTTTGACGATCTGGCGCTCACACCGGCGGCGGCGCTCGGCTCCTGCAGGAGAAAACTGCCTTCGGATTACAGCGATGCGATATACAGCAGGATATTTTCGGTTTTTTCCGAATATAATATCAGATATTTCTTCTATATCGGCGGAAACGATTCCATGGACACCGTGCTCAAGCTTTCCGGATACGCAGATAAAATCGGATACGATATCCGGATAATAGGAGTCCCAAAGACTATCGACAATGATCTTGAAGGAACCGATCATACGCCCGGATATGGTTCTGCCGCAAAATATGTGGCGATTACTGTGAAAGAACTTTTGCGTGACTGCTCGGTTTATACATTGAAAGCAGTGACGATCGTTGAGATAATGGGTAGAGATGCCGGGTGGCTCACCTGCGCATCTGCACTCCCAAAGCTCTCCGGCGGCGATATGCCGGATCTAATATATCTCCCTGAGCGTCCTTTCGATATGGAAGAATTTTTGAATTCTGTTGCTAACGCTTTTGAGCGGCATCCGAACATTCTTGTGGCTGTATCCGAGGGGATCAGATTCAAGGACGGGCGGTACGTCGGCGAGAGTGCTCAGAGCGGGAACGTTGACGTCTTCGGTCACAGGTATCTTGCGGGTACCGGAAAGGTACTGGAAAGTGCAGTAAAAGAACGATTCGGGTGCAAGGCGCGCTCTGTGGAACTGAGCCTTACACAGCGTTGTGCGGCGCACGTTGCCTCTTATACAGATATAAGCGAGTCAGTGGAGACGGGGAGACGAGCGGTCGGCTTTGCTCTCGAGGGGAAGAGCGGCTGTATGGTTTCCGTCGAAAGAGAACAAGATCGATCATTGTACAGCATAAGATATAACGCCAAAAATGTCGGAGAAATCGCCAACAAGGTCAAACGTGTCCCTGATGAATTTATAAACGAATCCGGCAACGGCGTCACTGATGCCTGCATTGAGTATATGAGACCGCTTATAATAGGCGAGGTTTCTCCTCTTTATGAGAACGGTCTGCCTAGGCATATAGTCATAGGATGAGCGACCGGGCTCTTTAAGCAATTCACGACTGCCATATTAGTTGCTCTGATGCGAAAATCGAAAGTTAAGATTTTACGGTTTCAATTTCGCGGCTTCAATTCGATATCCTGCGGTTTTAATTTGATATTTCGCTTTTTCAACTCGGCATTTTTAATTTTTCATTCTCGGTTTTGCTTTCCGTGTTGTTCATTTTTTTCTTGTCTTCCATTCTCAGTTCTGTAATCTTAGTTTTTGTTTTACATTTCGCGCTATTCTCTCGCATGATATTCAGCGGCGGCAGTTCTTTTTTACATAGAAACATGGGGTACGGATAAACTTTTTATCAATTTTGCGGAAAATTATAAGGACGGGTGAAACAGCGCTTTTTTCTATTGACAATTTGTCGAATTTTATATATAATATAAACGGCGGGCAAAACCGATCCGCCGACAAAACAAAGGGTTTTTCGCGACTGACGGAGGTGTGGGTTACCACAAGGGAACGAAAAATAAGATGATAGCCGACCGTCTGGGCAGTTCTACATGATATTTACGTGGTAGGACTGCCTAATTTTGTTTTTCAGGCTTGTCCGGAGTATCGTTTTCGGCTGTGCGGATTACCTGTTTTATTTTTGTGTTTATTTCTGTTTATATATATTTTTATCCGGAGGTTATATATGAAAAAAATCGCAGTGATCATGGGCAGCGACAGCGATCTGCCGGTGGTCGAAAAAGCAATAAAAACGCTTGAGACATACGGCGTGCCGTATGAGGTACACGTATTTTCCGCACACAGAACACCGGTGCAGGCAAAAGAATTCGCTGAGGGCGCGCGCGACGCCGGATTCGGCGCGATAATTGCCGCCGCAGGTATGGCGGCACATCTTGCCGGAGCCATTGCCGCAAATACGACGCTTCCGGTCGTAGGAATACCGGTAAAGTCTTCGCTCAACGGCATTGACGCACTGCTTGCTACTGTTCAGATGCCGTCAGGGATACCGGTCGCAACAGTTGCGATAGACGGCGCTGCAAACGCTGCTCTTCTCTGCATAGAGATGCTTGCGATAGAGGATGCCTCTCTTGCGGAAAAGCTGGCAGCCGCCAGACTTGATGGTGAGAAAAACGTTCTGAAAAAAAACGCGGATATAGAGGCCAGGTTCAATCACTGAGACACCGGAGATAAAAGATTCGTGCAACAATGCGCCGGAGGCATTTACTGAAATTTAAAATCTGAGAGGAGATATATGTTATGGAAAAGAAAGATATGATCTACGAGGGTAAGGCAAAGAAGGTTTACGCTACCGATGATCCCACAGAGGTCATAGTGTCGTATAAGGATGACGCTACCGCACTTGACGGACTCAAGCGCGGATCGATAGCCGGAAAAGGCGTCGTCAACAACAAGATGTCCAACTATCTTATGCAAATACTGGAGAAGCACGGAGTGCCGACTCATTTTGTAAAGGAGCTCTCTGACAGAGAAACGCTTGTAAAGCGCGTTTCCATAGTCCCTCTTGAGGTGATAATAAGAAATATCTCCGCCGGAAGCTTTTCCAAGAAGTACGGAGTCGAGGAGGGAATAGTTTTTGAGAGCCCGACGATCGAGTTCTCTTATAAGAATGACGAGCTCCACGATCCTCTTATCAACGAGTATCATGCACTTGCGCTCAAGCTCGCCACCAAAGAGGAGATAGATACTATAAAGAGCATGGCTTTCAAGGTAAACGAGGTACTTAAAGAATATTTTATAAATCTGGGCATCAAGCTCGTCGACTTCAAGCTTGAGTTCGGACGGCTCCCTGACGGAAAGATAGTTCTTGCCGACGAGATATCTCCGGACACCTGCCGTTTCTGGGATGCTAAGACGAATGAAAAGCTCGACAAGGACCGGTTCAGAAGAGATATGGGCGGTGTTGAGGAAGCATATCAGGAAATGATGCGGAGAGTTTTCGGCAAATGATCGCCGGTTATATTTTTACGATTGAATATGAGGTTAAATAATTATATATGAGTAGTTTAAGAGAAGAATGCGGTGTTTTCGGGGTATATTCGCCGGAGAGCTATAATGTCGCGCTCATGACATATTACGGGCTTTTCGCCCTTCAGCACAGAGGGCAGGAGAGCTGCGGCATAGTTGTGAACGACGACGGTGTTTTTAATTCCTATAAGGATACCGGGCTTGTAAACGATGTGTTTACTCCGGAGATACTGTCCTCTCTCGGAAACGGGAATATGGCCGTAGGTCACGTAAGGTATGGGACGACCGGCAGCAGCGAAAGAAGTAACGCTCAGCCGATACTTGTAAACCACATGAAGGGACGGATGGCACTCGCTCACAACGGAAATCTGGTCAACTCATTTGAGCTTCGCCGTGAACTTGAGATGGAGGGATCGATATTCCACACCACGAGTGATACCGAGGTCATTTCCTATATCATAACGAAAGAACGAATAAATTCTCCCTCGATAGAAGACGCTATCTGTCGCGCCATGTACAAGCTTAAGGGAGCGTATTCGCTTGTTGTCATGTCCCCGTCGAAGCTGATGGCTGTACGCGATCCCAACGGATTCAGACCGCTCTGCTACGGAGTAACGGAAGACGGCAGATATGTCGTTGCGTCTGAGAGTTGCGCTCTGGATTCTGTCGGTGCCAAGCTTGTCCGTGATGTTGAAGCAGGAGAGATACTGATCTTTGACAAGGACGGTATAAGGAGCATAAAGGAGCATTGCCAGAAGGCTGATCACAGGCTCTGCGTATTTGAGTACATATATTTTGCTCGTCCTGATTCCGTCATAGAGGGCAGCTGTGTTCATGAGGCAAGGATACGTGCCGGAGCTTTTCTTGCGCTCGAGCACCCTGTACAGGCAGACGTAGTTATAGGAGTACCTGACTCAGGTATAGACGCGGCAATAGGTTTTTCAAGGCAGTCCGGAATACCTTACGAGCTTGGATTCATAAAGAACAAATATATAGGAAGAACGTTCATTGCTCCCGGTCAGCAGAGCCGCGAGGACAAGGTCAGGATAAAGCTGAATCCTATATCTTCTGTCGTAAGCGGCAAAAGAGTCGTAATGGTAGACGACTCGATGGTGCGCGGAACTACTAGCAAAAGGATAGTTCGTCTCGTCAGGGAGGCGGGCGCTAAGGAGATACATCTCAGATTTTCGGCTCCGCCATTTATAAATCCATGTTATTACGGCACCGATATCGATTCCAGGGAAAATCTGATCGCATGCAAGTATTCCATCGATGAGATCGCTAAGATCATAGGAGTTGACTCTCTCGGATTTCTCAGCAATGAAAGCGTTAAGCAACTTGCATCCGGGGTGCATGGAAAGGGATATTGTACGGCATGCTTTGACGGCGATTATCCTACGGATGTGCCGCAGGAGAAAAATAAGAGTCGTTTCGAAGAAAAAATTTCCAGGAATAAAAACAAGGAGTAAGTTTTATGAAGAATTCTCAGTCGCGCAGCTATGCCGAGGCAGGGGTCGATATAACTGCCGGTTATAAAGCCGTAGAGCTTATGAAGGCACATATCGCGAGGACAGTTACTAAAGGGGCGGCATCGGATATAGGCGGATTCGGCGGACTTTTTTCACTCGACCTTGAGGGATATAGTCATCCTATCCTGGTTAGCGGAACGGACGGCGTTGGTACCAAGCTCAAGATCGCATTCCTTACGGACAAGCATGACACGGTTGGTATAGACTGTGTCGCCATGTGTGTGAACGACGTTATATGCTGTGGGGCGAAGCCGCTGTTTTTCCTCGATTATATAGCGTGCGGAAAAAATTACCCTGAGAAGATAGCCTCGATAGTAGCGGGAGTTGCCGAGGGGTGTGTCCAGTCAGGAGCTGCTCTTATAGGCGGGGAGACGGCAGAGATGCCAGGCTTTTATCCGGTAGATGAGTATGATCTTGCAGGTTTTGCCGTAGGTATAGTCGACAGAGACAAGGTCATCGATAACTCTAAGATGAAAGAAGGAGACGTTATGATAGCTCTCCCTTCATCAGGAGTGCATTCAAACGGCTTTTCTCTCGTGCGCCGTGTATTTGATATAGAGAACGCGGATATCAGTTCTCCGGTCAGCGAGCTTGGCGGGAAGTCGCTCGGAGAGGTACTTTTAACGCCTACCAAAATATATGTCAAACCTGTGCTCGAACTTTTGAAGAGCGTTGACGTCAAGGGAATATCTCATATAACCGGCGGAGGGTTTTATGAGAATATGCCGAGGAGCATTCCGGATGGGCTCGGAGTTGAGATCAAAAAATGCGACGTTAAAGTCCTTCCGATATTTGACCTTATAATGAAGTGCGGCAATATACCTGAAAGAGATATGTATAACACCTTTAACATGGGCGTCGGCATGAGTATTGTAGTATCTGCTGACGACGCGGACAAGGCGCTCGATATACTTCGCGGGTGCGGTGAAGACGCATATGTTATAGGCAAAATCATAAAAAGCGAGGAGAAAGTTGCGCTTATATAATGTTTTCGGAAGGGGACGCATATGAACGATCTTGTAAAGATAGCCGTTTTTGTATCCGGAGGCGGGACAAATCTTCAGGCGCTTATTGACGCCGAAAAAAGCGGTATCATAAAGAACGGAAAAATAACGCTGGTAATATCAAGCAATCCGGAAGCCTACGCGCTTGTAAGAGCCTCAGAAAACGGTATTGCTACCGCAGTTGCAGACAGAAAAAAGTGTTCTGGCGAGGAGTTTGAGAGCGAGATACGCCGCCTGCTGGAGGAAAACGGGATCGAGCTCATCGTTCTTGCCGGATTCATGTCTATTCTGTCGGGTAAATTTACGTCTCTTTATCCGGACAGGATAATAAATGTGCATCCGTCGCTCATACCATCGTTTTGCGGCAAAGGATTTTACGGTCTGAGGGTCCATGAGGCAGCGCTGAATTATGGAGTAAAGGTCACTGGGGCGACGGTGCATTTTGTCAATGAAATACCGGACGGCGGAAAAATAATCATGCAGAAGGCGGTATATATCAACGACAATGATACACCGCAGTCACTTCAGCAGAGAGTTATGCGTGAGGCTGAGTGGATAATACTTCCTCAGGCGGTTGAAAAAGTTTGCGAAACTATAAATAAAGGTCGGGTTAAATAAATGAACACATACAATATAAACGATATCGGGGAGCTCCTCAGGTCTAACAGTTATCCCGGAAGGGGAATAGTTATAGGCGTTACCGAAGACGGCAAAAAAGCGGTAGCGGCATATTTCATTATGGGCAGGAGCAGCAACAGCCGCAATCGCGTATTCAAGGAGTACGGAGAAACGCTTAAAACAGAGGCCTTCGATCCTGCAAAGCTCGAAGACCCCTCTCTTATAGTTTATTCGGCGATCAGAAAATTCAGAAATTCTTTGATAGTGACAAACGGCGACCAGACCGATACGATATATAGTTACCTTGAGAATCAGAGCACTTTCGAGGACGCGCTCTGCTCGAGAGAATTTGAGCCGGACGCTCCTAATTATACGCCCAGGATCAGCGGTATGCTGACTTTTACGGACCGTGGATTCAGTTATAAAATGAGCATACTCAAAAGCGCCGATCCCGAAGGGAAGGGTTGCAACAGGTTTTTCTATAATTATGTTCCGACTCCGGGACTCGGACATTTTATACACACTTATGCCTGCGACGGTGACCCGATACCTACATTTGAAGGCGAGCCTGAGAGAATAAAGATATCTGGCGATATCGACGTTTTCTCCGAGGTGATATGGAGTTCGCTGAACAGCGACAACAAGATATCTCTCTTCGTAGAATATATCGATATTGCAAGCGGCGAGACAGAAAAAAGATTGATCAATAAAAATAAAGCGTGAGGAGGTCAAAATGAAGGAATTTGAACTAAAGTACGGCTGTAATCCGAATCAGAAGCCGGCAAAAATATATATGAGGGACGGGTCAGATCTTCCGATAGAGATACTTAGCGGCAGGCCCGGTTATATAAATTTTCTTGACGCTTTCAATTCTTGGCAGTTGGTAAAGGAACTTCATGAGGTATTCGGCATACCTGCCGCTGCTTCTTTCAAACATGTTAGCCCTACATCCGCCGCTCTGGGACTTCCGCTTTCCGAAAAGCTCAAGAAAGCATGTTTTGTCGATGATATAGACGGCCTTGACGATTCTCCTCTCGCCTGCGCTTATGCAAGGGCGCGTGGTACGGACCGTATGTGCTCTTTCGGCGACTGGATAGCGCTTTCAGATGTATGCGACGCCGTTACGGCTCTTCTTATAAAAAGAGAAGTATCAGACGGTATCATAGCTCCCGGTTATACTGATGAGGCTCTTGAAATACTTAAGAGCAAGAGAAAGGGCAATTATAATATCGTCAAAATAGATCCCGAGTATATTCCCGAGCAGACAGAGAGAAAGCAAGTCTACGGAATAACTTTTGAGCAGGGAAGAAACAATATACGGATCGGTTACGACACGATTTCCAATATAGTTACGGAGAAAAAAGATATCCCGGATTCCGCCAAGCGGGACCTTATAATTTCGCTCATAACATTAAAATACACGCAGTCCAACTCCGTATGCTATGCGGTCGACGGACAGGCAATAGGCGTCGGCGCCGGTCAGCAGTCAAGAATACACTGCACAAGGCTTGCAGGTACCAAGGCAGATACATGGCATCTCCGTATGCATGACAAGGTGCTTTCTCTTCCTTTCCTCCCAGGTCTTTCACGCCCGGACAGAGATAATGTTATTGACGGGTATATCAATAAAAATGAAGAGGACGTATGTGCCGACGGAGTCTGGCAGAAATACTTTACCTCAAGACCAGATCCGTTTACCAAGGAGGAACAGGTAGAATATCTTTCAACTATCAAAGGCGTCGCGCTCGGTTCGGACGCGTTTTTCCCGTTTTATGACAATATAGACAGGGCTTATAAGAGCGGTGTATCTTACATAGCCGAGCCCGGCGGATCCATCAGGGACGACGCCGTCATAGAAAGATGTAATGAATTCGGTATCGCTATGGCGTTTACCGGAATAAGATTGTTCCATCATTGATAGCGAGCTGCACGGAATGTTCCGCGTGTCACAAATTATTGATTTCCTGGAGGTTCATGTTGTATGAAGATCATGGTCGTCGGAGGTGGCGGCAGAGAACACGCCATCATTAAAAAACTTCGCGAGAATCCAAAGGTTGAAAAAATATATGCACTTCCCGGCAACGGAGGGATCGCAAATGACGCAGAGTGTGTCAATATCGGAGCAAAAGATATAAAAGGTATCTGTGATTTCGCAAAAAAGGCAGAGATCGACTTTGCCGTTGTAGCTCCGGATGATCCTCTTGTACTCGGGGCTATAGATGAGCTCGAGAAGATCGGAGTTCCGGCTTTCGGTCCGAATTCAAGAGCGGCAATCATAGAGGGCAGCAAGGTATTTTCCAAGAACTTAATGAAGAAATATAATATACCCACTGCTCAGTACGAAGTTTTCGACGATTTTGAGAAAGCTCTCGCTTATCTTGATACTGCGAAGATGCCCTGCGTTATTAAGGCGGACGGTCTCGCTCTCGGAAAGGGCGTTTTCATCGCCGAAACTTTGACTGAGGCAAAAGACGCGCTGAATACAATAATGCAGGATAAGATATTCGGAGACAGCGGCAACAGGGTCGTTATCGAGGAATTTCTTACTGGGCCCGAGGTCTCCGTACTGACTTTTACTGATGGAAAAACTCTGGTCCCCATGATTTCATCAATGGATCATAAGCGTGCGCATGACAACGATACCGGACTCAATACCGGAGGAATGGGAGCAATAGCTCCGAATCCTTATTATACTACGGAAATAGCCAGGGAGTGTATGGAAAAGATCTTTATCCCGACTATAAATGCGATGAACGCTGAAAACAGGACATTTAAAGGATGCTTGTATTTCGGCCTCATGATAACTCCGGACGGTCCCAAGGTCATAGAGTACAACTGTCGCTTCGGAGATCCGGAGACACAGGTAGTACTTCCGCTCCTTGAGAGCGACCTGCTGGATATAATGATCGCCGTATCTGAGGGACGTCTTTCCGATGTTGATGTGAAGTTCAGCAACAAATCCGCATGTTGCGTCGTTATTGCCACTTCGGGATATCCGACCGGTTATGAGATAGGCTGGGAGATCAGACTCCCGGAAGACAAAAAGGACGCTTTCATATATGTTGCGGGCGCCAAGAGGGAAGATGGCAAGCTCGTTAATTCCGGCGGCCGAGTTCTCGGGGTCACGGCGGTCGCGGATGATCTTGAAACAGCTATAAAAAAATCTTACGCAATGGCGGAAAAGGTATATTTCAAAAGGGGATATTACCGTAAAGATATCGGCAGAAAGGCTATGGCCGTGCTTGAAAAAAACAAAGGCTGAATGCCGGACAGGGAGCTTTCGTTCGTGGTCTCGCTCCTATCGTTAAATTTCAATCGCTCAGGACGGAATGGAGATTAAGATGGTATATAGAGTTTATGTAGAAAAAAAAGAAGGCCTTGCTCATGAGGCAGAGTCTCTAAGATACGATATACGGCATATTTTGCAGATAAAGTCTATGGAGCGGATAAGAGTCATAAACAGATATGATGTTGAAAATATCGACGAGGCTCTCTTTGAACACTGCAAAAGCACAGTTTTTTCTGAACCTCAGCTGGACGTAGTTAGCTCTTCTTTAAATGTGGACGGAGCGGCGTTCATCTTTGCGGTAGAGTATTTACCTGGGCAGTTCGATCAAAGAGCAGATTCCGCAGCTCAGTGCATACAGATAATATCCTGCGGTAACCGGCCGACAGTCCGTACTGCAAAGGTATATGCGCTTTACGGGAATATATCCGAGAAAGACGCCGAGCAGATAAAAAAATACTTGATAAACCCGGTCGAATGCCGTGAGGCGTCGCTGGAACCTTTTGAGACGCTGAAGATAAATTACGATATCCCGACATCTGTTGCAGTAAATGAGGGCTTTACAAAGCTTACGGACGAAGAATTGGACCGGTTTATAAAAAAGAACGGTCTTGCAATGGATCTGGACGACATAAAATTCTGCCGCGAATATTTCAGAAAAGAAGGCAGAGATCCTACCGTCACAGAGATCAAAATGATCGATACATATTGGTCCGACCATTGCAGGCATACAACTTTTCTTACTGCGATAGACAGCATACGTTTCGAAGACAATTTTATAGAACAGACGTATCAGAATTACCTTGCCGAAAGGCGGGCTCTCGGAAGAACAAAGCCAGTGACTTTAATGGATATCGCAACGCTTGCCGTAAAGGTGCTGAAGAAGAAAGGCGCGCTTGATAAGCTGGATGAGTCAGAGGAAATAAACGCCTGCACCGTAAAGATAAATGTAGATGTTGACGGCAAGACGGAGCCATGGTTGCTCCTGTTCAAAAACGAGACTCATAACCACCCGACCGAGATAGAGCCTTTCGGAGGCGCCGCCACATGTATCGGAGGTGCTATAAGAGACCCTCTGTCCGGACGCTCATATGTATATGCGGCAATGCGTGTTACCGGAGCGGCGGATCCGCTTGTGCCGGTAAAGGATACTATACCTGGCAAGCTCCCGCAGAGAAAAATAGTCACGACAGCGGCGGCAGGATATTCTTCATACGGAAATCAGATCGGGCTTGCTACCGGAATAGTCGACGAAATATATCATTCCGGATATGCGGCAAAGCGGATGGAGATAGGCGCTGTTATAGCCGCCGCTCCTGCAGAGAACGTGCGCCGTGAAACTCCAGAGCCGTCGGATGTCGTTATCCTTTTGGGCGGAAGAACAGGGCGCGATGGTTGCGGAGGCGCTACGGGCTCCTCAAAATCGCATGACCATTCATCGCTTGAGACTTGCGGTGCAGAGGTTCAGAAGGGAAATGCTCCTGAGGAAAGAAAACTGCAGCGTTTCTTCAGAAATAAAGAAGCGTGTCTCATGATAAAGAGATGCAACGACTTCGGGGCCGGCGGGGTTTCGGTCGCGATTGGCGAGCTTGCAGACGGTCTTGATATAGATCTTAATGCCGTTCCCAAAAAGTATGAGGGACTTGACGGCACGGAACTTGCGATATCCGAGTCTCAGGAGAGGATGGCTGTAGTTGTAGCCGAAGAGGATGTAGAAAGATTTAAGAAAATCGCTTACAGCGAGAATATAGAGGCGACAGTCGTTGCCAGAGTCAAGGCCGAAAAGCGTCTTACAATGACCTGGAATGGTGTCAAAATAGTTGATATTTCAAGAGAATTTTTGAACTCTAACGGCGCTGAAAAGCACATAGACGTATACGTCGAAAAGGCAGACGGATTTGACAGAAAAGTCACCGATGATTTCAAGGGCGAGTACATCAGGCTTGCCGGCGATCTTAATGTCGCGTCTAAGCGCGGACTTTCAGAGCGATTTGACTCTACAATAGGCGCAGGTACGGTACTCATGCCTTTCGGCGGTAAATATCAGAATACGCCTATACAAGCTATGGTCCACAAGATATCCTGTGAGAAGAAACACACCGACAGCGTGTCCTTCATGTCGTGGGGATATAATCCGTTTATATCTGAGCGCAGCCCTTATCACGGAGCTTATCTTGCGGTCGTAGAATCGATATGTAAGCTAGTTGCGACCGGAGCGGAATTCAAGGATGTGTATCTTACGTTCCAGGAATATTTTGAACGGCTCAGAAAAGACCCGAAGCGCTGGGGAAAACCGGCGGCGGCATTGCTGGGTGCTTTCAAGGCACAGTGCGATTTCGGAGTGGGTGCGATCGGCGGTAAGGACTCAATGTCCGGCTCTTTTGAAAATCTTGACGTTCCTCCTACGCTGGTATCCTTTGCTGTCGCATGTGGCAATACCGGTGATGTAGTATCCAATGACTTCAAGGGAGACGGTCATAAAGTTGTGATAATAAAGCCGGAGCATGACGATAACGGCCTTCCGACTGCTGTATCTCTGAAGGAGAACTTCAAGCTTGTAACGTCACTTATAAGAGACGGTAAAGCACTTGCGGTTTATACTCCAGGATACGGCGGAGTTGCGGAAGCAGTCATGAAAATGGGCTTCGGCAACAAGATCGGATTTGATTATTCCGATGCTCTTACTCCTGAGGATATATTCGGATATTCCTACGGATCTTTTGTGATAGAACTCGAAAACGGAGCGGATGCCGGGGTTCTTCTCGGTCATACAAACTCACGTGGCGAACTCACATATCGCGGGGTAAAAATTTCGCTCAGTGATCTGTTTGAAAACTACGAGAATAAGCTTGAGGGCGTTTTTTCATGCAATATCGATCAGGGCTCCGCGAAAATACCTGCAATAAGCTATAACGGCAAAAGCACGGCATCTCCGCTGACGAAAGTATCAAAGCCAAGAGTCCTTATACCTGTTTTCCCGGGCACTAACTGTGAATATGATACACAGAAAGTCCTTCTTGACGCCGGAGCCGATCCTGAGATAATCGTTATAAACAATCTCAGCAGCAAGGGCATTACTGAATCCACCGAATATTTTGCGGACAGGCTCAAGGATGCTCAGATAGTGTTTATTCCCGGCGGATTCTCCGGCGGTGATGAACCGGACGGTTCCGGAAAGTTCATAACGGCATTTTTCCGTAACGAAAAAATCAAGGATGCAGTCACAGATCTGCTCGATAACAGAGGCGGTCTAATGGCCGGCATATGCAACGGATTCCAGGCGCTGATAAAGCTGGGGCTTGTTCCTTTTGGGAAAATAGTCGACGCCGATCCGTCTTATCCGACACTGACGTTCAATACGATAGGAAGACATCAGTCCAGACTTGTAAGAACAAGGATATGCTCAACGCTTTCACCGTGGCTTTCGGAAGTCAGCGTCGGTGATATCGTGACCGTTCCGATCTCACATGGCGAGGGGAGGTTCCTTGCGTCGGAAAAAACGATAGAAGATCTTATAAAAAATGGACAGATAGCTACGCAGTATGTAGATCTTGACGGTATGCCTACATCCGATATACATTTCAATCCTAACAACTCTGCATATGCGGTGGAGGGAATAACATCACCTGATGGCCGTGTATTCGGAAAAATGGGACATTCAGAGAGGATAGGGAACGGGCTATATAAAAATGTTCCCGGTAACTTCGATATAGGTATGTTCCGCGGCGCTGTCAAATATTTTAAATAAAAACAAAACGGCCGTTCATTTAATATGAACGGCCGTTTTGTTTATTTATGTATTACTTTTTTCTTACCTTATTAATAAAGGTGAAGATATCGTCCCACTCGGAGGGAGCGGCATTAGGCTCTTCTCTTGGAGCACTTTCCTTTTTCATAAACTCCTCTTTTTCCTCTGAGACATTGCTGGAAGAGGTTATCGGAGTTACATTCTCAACATAGTGCACGGGCTCGGGATTTACAGTCTCATTATATACAGGTTCTTCAGCATCCATGTGTGCGTGAGACTCGCTGTCAGTCAGCTCGTGGTCCTTGGTATTGTCGAATCCGGTAGCGATGATGGTTACCCTCATTTCATCCTCAAGAGAAGGATCGAATGCGGCACCCCAAATTATGTTTGCATCCGGATGTGATTCTTCGGCTATCATAGAGGATGCGATATCGACTTCTTCAAGTCCTATATCAGGAGATGCAGTTATACTTACAAGTACTCCTGTAGCTCCTGCGATAGAAGTCTCGAGAAGAGGAGAAGAGATAGCAGCCATAGCGGCGAGCTGTGCTTTATCGGGACCGGTAGCACTTCCGACGCCCATGTGTGCGTATCCTGCGTCTTTCATGATCGAAGTCACGTCTGCAAAGTCAAGGTTTACAAAGCCGGGCACGTTAATGAGCTCGGATACAGACTGGACACCTCTGCGAAGAACATCATCGGCTATTTCAAAGGCGTTAGAAAGCGTGATATGGGTATCGGATACCTGCTTGAGTCTTTCATTAGGTATAACTATAAGAGAGTCTACGAACTTTGCAAGTTCCTGAATACCTGCCTCAGCCTGAAGCATTCTTTTCTTTCCCTCGAAAGAGAAAGGCTTTGTTACTATTCCTACAGTAAGTATACCGAGCTCCTTAGCGGCTTTAGCGACGACCGGAGCCGCACCTGTACCGGTACCGCCTCCCATGCCCGTAGTAATGAATACCATATCCGCGCCCTCAAGGAGCTGTTTAAGTACTTCTATGCTTTCCTCAGCGGATTTCTTTCCTATCTCGGGGTTGGATCCTGCGCCCTTGCCCTTTGTTATCTTTTCTCCGATAACGACCTTCTTAGCAGCACAGGAAGTATTGAGCGCCTGGTTATCCGTATTGACGGCAATAAATTCAACACCTCTTATATTAGTAGAAATCATTCTGTTGACAGCGTTGTTTCCGCCGCCGCCGACACCGATAACTTTAATATTTACCCCGCTGTCAAAAACTTCTTCAAAATCGAATTCCATTGTAAACCTCCATAATTATATACGCGTATCAGCGTACGTAGTTATACAAAAAAAGTGTAGTAATGTTTGCAAAATTCAATCTGTATATATGATACAGTATTTTTTCGGCAAAATCAATACTTTTTTCAAAAATGGGGATATAATTAACAATTTTGCATATAATTATAGAATTAAAATGGAGCAGTAAAAGTATTTTGTTCATATTTTTTGCGTTAAAAACACGGAAAATGCACGCTGTTTGCCCTAAATAATGAACAAAATCAAAACTTATAGTTAATAAAAAATTAAAATAGTACAATATTGATATATTTATAACTGAAAATTTTTACAATAATATTGTTAAAACAAAAATGAAATGTATTATAAATTAAAATATCGGATAAAAAATAAGGCAGAAATGCAATTAAAAAATTATTTTTTAGTGGAAAGTATTTCCATGATTGTCTTGTAAATCTTTTCATCGGGTCGTTTTTCAAGCGCAACCCCGGATCTTTCCTCCATAATGGCGCGTTTTTTGTCATTTTTTAAGATTTCTTCTACTTTACTTTTCAAAGAAACATAGCTCAGATCTTTTTCCTCTATTATCTCCGCCGCACCCTCTTTTTGCATTGCTAACGCATTTTTCTTCTGGTGGTCACCGGTAACATTTGGCGACGGGATCAAGATAGACGCTCTCCCACATCTGCTTATTTCGGATATAGTCATCGCTCCGGCACGGCTTATTATAAGATCGGCTGCCGTCATCAATACAGGCATATCGTTTATATATTCCTTTAAAACACACCTTTCGTTATCAACGCTCGACATGCTGCGATAGTATTCTGACATCTTTGGATAATATTTTTTTCCGCAGGCGTGTATATGGTGTATTTTTGTATCTTTGCTCGAATAGTTCAGCATAAGGTCGATGCAGACTTTGTTCAGCACCTCAGCCCCTCCACTACCACCGAAAGAAACTATAAGACGGTCGCCCTGCTTAAGGCCGTATTTTTTCCGCGTTGTGTCGCGGTCTGTTTTGTAGAATGCGTTGAGAAGAGGATTGCCGGTCACGACTATCTTTTCTTTTTGTTTTATATGCTCGGCGCATTCCGGAATATTTATCATTATTTTTTCAGCTTTTGAGGAAAGCAATTTGACGGTCATACCCGGTACGGCATTTGATTCATGCAAAACGGACGGGACTTTCATTGAGGCCGCCGCCCTTATCAGCGGCCACGTTACATAGCCGCCTGTGCCTATAACTATATCCGGAACAAAATCCCGGATTATTTTTTTTGCGTCTGATACCGACTTTACCGCATAGTAAAGTGAACGGAAATTTTTTATTGAAAACTTGCGTTCAAACCCGTATATTTTAATCGGGTGGAATTTATAGCCGGCCTCGCTTACCAGTCGATGCTCGATGCCGTCTTCTTTTCCGACAAATTCTGCGACCGTATCAGGTGATCTTTGCTTAAGTATCTGAGCTATGGCAATGGCAGGGTTGACGTGCCCGGCCGTTCCTCCTCCGGCAAGCAATACCCGCATATTTTACTCCTTTTTTAAAATTATTTTCTTATCTGCGCTTCACGAGACATCGAAAGTATCATTCCCATTTCGAGAAAAAGCATAACGAGGGAAGACCCTCCGTAACTGAAAAATGGAAGAGATATACCGGTGTTGGGGATAGTGTTCGTTACCACGGCGACATTGAGCAGAGTCTGTATTGCGGTTTTTGCCGTCAACCCCAAAACGCATATCCTGGAAAAAGTATTACTTATTCTGACTCCTATCGAAAAACCTCTGTATATCAACAGGGCAAAAAGAGAAAGGATCACTACTGCACCTATGAATCCGAGCTCTTCACAGCATATTGTGAAGATCATATCGTTTGCTGGTTCAGAGACATAACAGTATTTGAGTTTGCTGTTCCCGAATCCAAGTCCGAAAAAACCTCCGGAACCGATCGCCATCAGCCCCTGAAGCGTCTGCCATCCACCGGTCAACTTATACAGCTCCGGATTGCGCCATACCGTGATCCTCTCTTTGGTATAATCCGTAAATATCGCAAGACAAGTAACTCCGACCGACGCACAGGATGCAAAAAATCCAAGATAGGTAGTTTTAACTCCGGAAATGAAGATCACAAAAAGTCCTATAAGGCCAAGTATTATTATACACGACAGATGCTTTTGAAGCATAACAAGTATTATTATGAGCCCCATTATCAAGCATGGATACATCGTGCCGTACCAAAATGAGTTGCGCGCGTTTCTTCTGTCCAGAGCCTCTGTCTCATAATCTGAAAAGTATTTTGCCAGCATGAGTACAAGCGACATTTTCGCTATCTCAGACGGCTGTATGGTTATAGGACCTAGTGATATCCAGCGTTGGGCGCCGTTTCCGACAAGGCCTATCAGTAGTGTTAGTACAAGTAGTATAACTGTAAAAATATAAAGATAAGGCGCCGCGGATCTGTAGAAATCGCTCTTTATCCTAGACGACAAGAACATAACTGCAAAGCCCACGGCAAGCCAGACTACTTGTCGGCGTATAAAATATCCGGGATCGTCATAGCGGAAAGCCGCATAGGCGTAGCTTGCGGAAAACACCATTGCCGTTCCGAACAGGGCAAGTATAGTTACTATTATAATGAAAAATCTGTCCGTTCCGGGTGAGCTTTTGTCTGTTATGTATTCGCGCGGTCTCGAAAATTTCGGGAACATGAATTTGGCTATTTTGCCGCCGCCCGGAGAGAGCGGCGGCAAAATGAACGGCTTTCCGGATCTGCTCATATTTTTTCCTTTCCGCCGCGTTTATCAGAATGCAAAATATGCAATTGCTGATGCGGCTACCGTGATTACTCCGAATAAAAGGCATATTTGATTTTCCGTCCACCCGGATTTCTCAAAATGATGATGCAGCGGCGCCATTTTAAATATACGTTTTCCGGTCCTTTTGTAATGGATAACCTGTAAAACATCTGACACGCCCTCTATCACATATATTATTCCCAGGAACAATATAATAAGCGGTTTGCCCAGCGTAAATGCCGCTCCAACGGTCAGTGCGCCGAAAAACAGGGATCCGGTATCTCCCATAAATATCAGCGCCGGGTGATGATTGAATATCAAAAAACTGATCGCTGATCCTATTATGGCTCCGGATAGTACTGCCGTATTAAAGGAAAGAAAGCGGAATGCAAAAAAAGCGAAGGCACAGCCTATTATAAATGCGACTGATGATGCGAGTCCGTCTATCCCATCCGTGAGATTTGCGCAGTTAACGATCCCCACGATCATAAAGATCATAAGAAAGTAATAAAAAAATCCGAGGTCTATCTCAGTATTGAAAAAGGGAAACGCAATTTTTTCATCGATGAAGCCGTATATACGCATCAGCGCCAGATACATTCCGGCAAAAGCAGTCTGCAGTATGAGCTTTTGAAATGGCGTCAGTCCCTCGTTCCTTTTTTGCTTGAGCTTTTTTATGTCATCCAATACCCCGACACTGCTGTTGAGCACTGCGAAAAGCAGGGTGAATATGAGAGGCAGCATATTCATGACAGTATTTTCGCTCAGAGCGATCAGAAATACTGCGGTCAGTGTAACGGTCACGGCAACAAGAAAAGCCAATCCTCCCATGGTTGGAGTTCCGCTCTTTGACTTGTGCCATGAAGGTCCCGTTTCATAAATAGGCTGTCCTGCGTGTATAAGACGAAAGAAGGGGATCAGCATTTTTTCGAGTAAAGTTGAAATTATAAACACAAAAGACAGAGTAATTATAAAATAAGAAAACAATGACATTTTAGGTTCCGCCTTTTTATATGATTTTGATTTATTCCAGGAGCTTTATAACGTTTTCCGCATGTATGAATCTGGAGGCTTTTACGAGCAGGATATCACCTTTTTTTAGGGTGGACTTTATTTGAGCGGCGCTTTTCTCGGGGTTCAGGTAGTCTGTGTTTACAAAGATGTTTTCTCTTTTCATCCCGGACTCTTCTGCGCCTGCCGCTATATCGCAAGATAACGGTCCGAAAGTAAAAAGTTTAGAGACACCGGAGCGCGCCGCCTCTGCACCTATTGCTCTGTGCATTGACGGACTTTCATATCCGAGCTCGAGCATATCTCCGAGCAAAGCTGCGGCAGTAGCATCCGGAGAATTCTTTTTGACAACGCTCAGTACTTCGAGCGCCGCCCTCATTGATTCAGGAGATGCATTGTAGCAGTCTTCTATGACTGTTATACCGTTTACTGTTTTGATGTTTTGTCTCATTGAAGCGGTTTTGAAATTGGAAAGCCCGGTCTCTGCGTCATTCATCCCTACGCCGAACATTCCTGACGTGTATATCGCTATCGCCGCCAGATATGCCATATGAGATCCGAATTCCTTTATATTGAAAGTGCGTTTTTCATGTCCGTTTTCAAAATATTTGAATTCTGTTCCCTCGGGTGAAAGAATTATATCTTTTATCGAGGCGTCCGCATCTTTTCCGCTTGCGGATATATATCTGATATTCTTTTTCCATGGCATATACAGCAGCGGCTCGTCGGCGGGGAAAATTGCGAGTCCTCCCGGAGAAATGCCGGAAAGTATCTCTGCTTTAGCTCGGGCGATATTTTCACGGCTTCCAAGCTTGCCGATATGAGCGACTCCTATACAGGTTATTATACCTATATCCGGAGATATCAGCTTTGACAGCTCTTCTACTTGACCGAATCCGTCCATACCTATTTCACATATCAGTATTTCAGTGTCTTTAGGCATTGATAGAACAGTCAGAGGAACGCCTATTTCATTGTTATAGTTTTCGTAAGTTTTGTGGACTCGAAAACATTGTGACAATATCGAATACAGCATTTCCTTAACGGTGGTTTTCCCGACGCTTCCTGTGACTGCTACGGTTTTGTGCGGTATAAGGGATGAGTATGCCCGAGCTGTGTTTTGCAGAGCCGATATCCCATCGCTTACGGTTATATAAGGGATCTTAAGATCCGTACGTTCAGATATGATAAGTGCCGCGCCTTTTTTGATCGCTTCCTCTACGTATGCGTTTCCATCCGAGACGGCGCCTTTTATAGCAATGAACAGATCTCCGGGCTCAGTTTCCCGTGAATCAGTGCATATATACGAGACAGAGACAGCAGTTTTGCCTTCTGCGTTGCACAGCTCTCTGCCTACGCAATCGGAGAAAAAGCGGAGAGGCTGCGGTATTGAAAGTTTAATTCTCATTTTTATCACCGTTTTCCTTAAGTCGGAATGCTTCGTCTATGACCTCTCTCTCGTCAAAATCATGAATGCCTTGGCTGTCCCATTGATATCTCTCATGTCCCTTGCCGGCTATTATCACAACATCTCCGCGATTTGCTGTTTCGATGGCTTTTATTATAGCTTTTCGCCGGTTGGTGATTACGCATCTTTTTTCAGAGTCAGAAAATCCCTCGAGGATATCTCTTATTATATTAGACGGCGGCTCGTTTCTGGGATTGTCGGATGTTATTATTGTAAAATCAGACAGGGTTTCAGATACTTTTCCCATTTTGGAACGCTTTCCGGTATCCCTGTTCCCGCCGCAGCCGAAAACTGTGATTATCCTGGTACCGGGGCGTTTTGATGTTACCGCTACATTCAGCAGATTTTTCAGCGCCTCTTCGGTGTGTGCGTAGTCTATTATAACTGTTATCCCGTCTTTTATTATTTTTTCCATCCGCCCGTCTATGTATTCTATTTCAGACAGCGCTTCACGAGCGTTTTTAGGACTTACGCCCCAGTATATCGCCGCACTCAGTGCAAGGAGGGAATTGTATACGCTGAAGATGCCAGGTATTTTCATTTTTACTATAAATTTAACTTTTGGAGACGAGTAAAGATATGAAATGCCGTCAAGACTATTGGCCTCGATGCTTTTTGCACAGATCTCGCTGTCCCATACTATCCCGCATCTTATTATTTTGCATCCGCTTTCCTTTATTATACGGTCTGCATATTTATCGTCACAGTTTATTATTCCGCATTTTGCGTTTTTGAAAAGCTTGAGCTTGCATTTGAAATAATTTTCCATATCACCGTGAAAATCAAGGTGCTCCGGCGATAAGTTAGTGAATAGCGCAAGATCGTACTCGATCGGTGCGACTTTGTCATAGAAAAGCGCGTGTGACGACACTTCCATAACGACTCTTTCACAACCGCACTTGTAAAGTGCGGCAAGCGTAGGGTACAGTACTTCGGGATCCGGAGTTGTCATGGTATTCTTTTCCGGTATAGACGGGGCAGAGAATGTTTTGCCGTCAAAAAGTACTTTTCCCGTACCGATAAAGGCACATTTTATACCTTCTTTTATCAATGCTCTGTAAATCATTTCGGAGGTCGATGTTTTTCCGTTGGTCCCTGTCACGCCGCAGAACCGCATTTTATTCTGAGGGGATCCGCAATATCTCGCCCACATGAAGGCAAGCATTTTGCGCGGATCTTTGACTATTAGTATCGGGACTGAAAATTCCTCAGATATTTTGTGCCCCTCCTCGACAACTATTGCCGCCGCGCCCATAGATACAGCGGCGGAAATGAGATCGTGAGAGTCGCGATTAACTCCTCTCAGACATACAAAAATGCAGTTTTCTGTCTTTTTTCTTGTATCTGTGGAAATGCCCGCTATATCTATGTCGTCCTTGAGATTGATAGATGTATACTCGTTTTCATATATGATTTCACTGAGTTTCATTTGTTTCAAATGCGCCTCCGGAAGGGAAGACTCCTCCTTTTCTGTTTTTCAGTCCTGCGTATCGAGATAAATGAGAGTTATTGTTATGACCGTTCCGCGTTTTACCGTGCTTCCCGCCGGGATCGATTGTGCCGAGACAGTCGCACCTGACCCGAGGTCCATATTGACCGCCCCTTCTATTTTAATGTTCAGTCCTGAGTTTATTGCCTTGATGTTGGCAACAGATGCATTGTCGCCCAGTAGATTTGGCACTGTTATTTCCTCTTCCAGATCCGGTGATGTGTAAAGTATTACCTTGCCTACGTCATTTCTCAGAGTATCTCCGGCTGTAGGCGTTTGAGCCATTACTACATCTCCGTCGCCTACGATCTCGTATTTTATACCAGCTGATTTCAACTTGTTTACGGCTGTATTGACACTGAGACCTATATAGTTTTCTATGACTGATTCCGGATTTATTTTTTCCTCAGTCGGTTCGTAACCCAGATACGGAAGTATTTTGGAAAATAATGCTGATACATACGGCGCCGCGACGACACTTCCGTATTTTGCGGTAGTCGGCTCGTCAACTACGATTATTGTAGCGATTCCGCCGTCGTCGGATATATTGTATGCCACTGTCGAACCTATACGGAGGTATGAGTTCCCGTTTGCGTCCAGAATATCAAACTTTTCGCTCGTTCCGGTCTTAGCGGCTATTTTGTATCCGTCAACATATGCATTTTTTGCGCCGCCGTTGCCCGAGACTCCCTCCTCAAGTATCTGAGAGACAAGATCGGCTGTCTCTTCTGATATGACTTGCCGCTTCACTTGAGTGCTGTGTTCTGTGATAACGTTTCCGTCCTTGTCTATTACTTTTTCAACAACGTATGGAACAACGAGTTTTCCTCCGTTTGCGACGGCAGCTACTGCACATAGCTGCGAGATTATAGATACTTTAAAACGCTGTCCGAACGAGGCGGTAGCAAGTTCTGTCTCACCGAGCGCACTTTCCTTATGAAAAATACTTGAACCCTCGCTCGGAAGGTCTATCCCGGTTTTTTCAAGATAACCGAAGCTCTCGAAATAATCGTAAAAGCAAGCCGCTCCCATCTTGGCGGCTACCTGCATCATTGTTGGGTTGCATGATTGCTGAAGTCCGTATGCAAGTGTGATACCGCTGCCGTGTCCGGTCCTTTTGTGACAGGATATATGCCATCCTCCAACAACATGATATCCGGGACAATTATATTTGTCGTCTGCCTTGGTGACTCCGGCGTTGAGCGCGCTCGATACCGTTATTATTTTGAATGTGGATCCAGGCTCATATATTTCGCTTACCGCTTTGTTGCTCCACATTATTTCGAGCAGTTCCTTTTTCAGAGCCTTATATTCATCGCTCCCCTCATCGTAGCCGCTGGCGAGAAGCTTTTCCTCTGACAGACTGTCTAGGACATACGGGCTGTTGCAGTCGAATGGGGAAGAGGTCGCCATTGCAAGTATAGCGCCTGTTTTTACATCCATGACGATCCCGGTCGCTCTGTTTTTGACGTCAAATGTATCGACAATTGTCTGAAGCTGAGATTCCAGCTGAGTCTGCACATATGTATCCAGTGTTGTGATCAGGCTGTATCCGTCTATCGCCGCGGTGTATGTAGCATATTCAGACGGCATTTTGTTCCCGTTTGCGTCTTTTGCATAGAGATAAAAGCCGTCTACACCGGTGAGTATATCGTCATAATAATATTCCAATCCGTAAAGCCCCTGATTATCGCTGCCAGTAAAGCCCAGCACATGTGCAGCGAGTGTACCGCACGGATAATATCTTGTTTGAGATGCCTCGGTGGATATCAGCTCTTCAAGTCCTTTTTCGCGTGAAAGCTGCAAAACTTTAAGATATTCATCTTCATCTGCGTCTTTCTTCAGCGTTACATCTAGTTGAGAGGTGTTGCTGATTTTTTTCAGCGTTGATTCATAGTCAAGCGATAAAGCCTCGGACAATACTGATGCTACTGCTGAAAAGCAGTCGTTGCCGGAATTTTTACCGGCGGACAAAATATCACGAGGAGAAACGAAAATACGCCAAACCGTTTCTCCGGTAGCTAACAGATTCATGTTCGAGTCATATATATTTCCTCGTTTTGCCTTGAGTATTGAGCTGGTCGTTATTTGGTCGTAAACCTTATCACGGTAATAATCATACATAAGTACCTGAAGATTGAAAATGTTATACAGAAGATAAGATAAAAATAAAGTCATTGCGACCATGATGACAAAAACTCTTTTTTTCGTGCGGGGCAGTGTGAATTTTCCCGGAATAACTATGCGACTCATTTGATCAGTACCTCGTCTTGAGTATGTGACGGATATATTTGGATAAATGCAATATTTCCGTATCAAATGATGGAGCTGGCCGCTGAAAAAACAAAAAAATATAGCGACGGGCAAGCCATCGCTATATTTTATTATTAAGTTTAAATCTTTATTCCTTTATTGCCGGTGCAACAAAATCTTCGCCGGAAAGATAGACAACATCCTCGCTTATACTTTCGTGCGCGGATTTATCGTAAAGAGCGGTAGTGAAGTCGTCATCGGACGTGAGTGTCATTTTAATATATGAATAGCACATTCCGAAGAGAACGGCAACACACAGTGACACGGAGAGCAGGGTGGAGACAGGGACCGTCTTTATCCTCCTGATCCTTACCGTCTTTTCTCTGACCGTCTCCGCTTTGACGGACTGCTCCTTTTTCGCTGCCAAAGAAGTTTTTATATCAGATAATTTATGGCATATGTATGCTTTGAGTGAAGCGGCAAGAGCCGCTCTTTTTTCTTTTGCCTTTTCTTTTTCGAGGCGCTTTTCTGCTTTTTTTCTTTCGTCTGCAGCTTTTATTTCCGAGGCTTTATTGACCATATATTGACCGAGAGTTCCGTCTTCGACCGAAAATCTGTCAAGCATTTTGTTGTAAAGATTCTGATAAGCGTCACATGAGTAGGTCATTTTGAATGTTCCTTCCTTTATCCAAATTTATAAAACCTCGGCGACTCTGAGCTTGGCGCTCCGTGCTCGCGGGTTATTTTCTGTTTCTTCTTTGCTTGGTAAAATGGGTTTTTTAGTCAATATTTTGACTTTTGGCTTCTTGTTGCACATACACACGGGGAAATCTTTAGGGCAGGTACATCCGCTTGCAAGTGAAGCGAAAGTCTGTTTTACGATCCTGTCTTCAAGGGAGTGAAATGATATAAAAGCTATCCGCCCGCCCGGAACCATTATATCTGCCGCATCTCTGATGGTAGGCTCTATAACATCGAGTTCCGAGTTTACTTCTATCCTTATAGCCTGAAAGGTACGCTTGGCCGGGTGATGTCCCTCATTCCTCGTGTTTTTCGGTATTGCCGACAATATTATATCGGTGAGTTCCCGTGTTGTCTCTATCGGCGATACGGCTCTGCGCTTTACTATCTCTGAGGCTATTTTCCCGGCGAATCTTTCTTCGCCGTATTCGTAAAGGATCTTTTTAAGCTTGTCCTCACTGTATGTGTTTATTACTGTTTTTGCATCGGGGTAAGAGTCCGGCGACATTCTCATGTCGAGCGGTGCGTCATGCATATAAGAAAAGCCGCGTTCCGGAGTATCGAATTGGTAAGAGGAGCACCCGAGATCTGCGAGCACGCCCGCGATATTGTTTATTCCATGTTTTTCGGCAGTCTCTTTTAAAGAGGAAAAGTTATCGTTTATAAAAATAACTCTGTCGGAATAATCTCTGAGTCTTTGCTGTGCTGCCGATATGGCGCTGGGATCTCTGTCAAAGCAGATGAGGCGCGAGTCCGGACCCATCCTTTTGGCTATCTCGAGTGAGTGACCGCCGCCTCCGGCAGTGCAGTCTACATAAGTAAAGCCGTTCCTTATATTGAGAGCGTCGATGCTTTCATGCAAAAGTACTGAGGTGTGAGAGAATGTGTTATCCTGGTCCATATCACAGTCCGTATTCTGCCATAACGGCTTTCATATGGTCGTAATCGCGGTTGCTCTCGCGCTGGTTCCACTTATCCTCAGCCCAGATCTTTATTTGTTTTCCAGCTCCTACAATAACTACATTTTTATCTATACCGGCGTATTGTATGAGATCGTTGCTCAGAACGACTCTTCCGTTTCCGTCCGGCTCAACATAGATCGTATTTGAAAAAATAAAGTCCTGGATGTCTTCGGATACCGAATCGGGCAAAGCCGCGATCTTTTCGGCATATTTTTCCCATTCTTCGGAGGAATATATGGAGAGACAGGGTTCGAATTTTCTTGTTATAAAAAAACCGTTGCCGAGATGTTCACGGAATTTTGCCGGTATAAACAACCGATTTTTTGCGTCAAGTGCGTGTTTATATGAACCGACGTAAAACATGATCGACTCTCCTCCTTCCTTCCGAGCTTTGAGGAATATGGTTCACATTGCCCCACATCGCCCCACTTTGATATAATTATAAACCATCGCGACGTTAAATTCAATATTTTTTGAAAAAATGGCGGTAAAATTATTAACGAATTTTTAAGTGGACATTTGTGCACTTTGTCAATGCCAGGTTATTAAATGTTGTCAATATTACAAAAACGGGTGAACACAATGTCGTTTTTCGGTGAGGGGGAAAAGTGGGGGGATCTTACTCTGGTGATTTGTGTTCCGGCCGACTAAATGACTGCAATGTAAGAGTATGGATCCGGGTCGGATAAAAAACTGAATGTTGTATTGAGTTGGATCAAGGATGGTCAGTGGCGATATTAAATCCTGCAAGGCATGAGTAAAAATAAAAAAAGGCTTTATATCAAAGGCTATGTATGGTGACATATAAATATATGCAGTAAAAAGAGTAAAAGAAAAAATAATGATGTTATTTATTTTTAATGCGGATTATGTTATAATAATGAAGTAAAAACCATACCGGCTCAAAAAAATCGTTTTCAGTCCGGTGCTGACTATCGGGAGTATGGATCCGCATGATGTTCTTGCGTTTCCGTGTGTGTCAAATGTCTTTGCTGAAAAGAATATTTCATATAGGTGAAAAGCCCGGAACGAATGCATACAGGCGCAGGATGGCCGAGGAGATGAACGGGCTGGCGATACGATATGTTACAGAGCGTCGCAACGGCAACGATGACGTGATCGGCAGAAACGGTCACTTATCTTTGCGCGGCAATGAGTTTACAGTATATTCTTCCGGAAAAGTGTTGCTCCGCGCCGACGTTGTGCAACTGGACGCCAGCCGGCTGATGTCCGGCGACGGTGTCATACTTTCCGCTCCCAATATCGAGGAGGGAGGAAAGATCCGCACCATTACGGTACATTATGTCTATCACAGGAGGTGATCCTTTGGGAACGAGTCTTTTTTGCGCCGAGAATCATCCGTTTACTTCAGCTCTGATCCTTGCGTCGGGAAACGGCACAAGAATGGGAGCTGATGTAGCAAAGCAATTCCTGGAAATAAAGGGAAGATCGGTGCTTGAGCGTGCCGTGGATCCTTTCGAGGCATGCGGATATATCGACGAAATAATAATAACATGTCGTGAAAAAGATTTATCGCGAGTTGCTGAACTCGTTAATATCAATAAATGGAAAAAGATAAAAACTATTATTTTCGGTGATAAAACGCGGCAGGAGTCCGCTTATAAAGCTTTTTGCGCCATATCTGATATCTCGGAATTTGTCGCGGTTCATGACGCGGCCCGCTGTCTTATAAGATGCGAGGATATTGACGCGGTCGCAGAAGAGGCATTTAAATACGGCGCGGCGATCGCGGTTTCAAAGGTAAAAGACACCGTAAAAATCATAGGAGATGATTTCTCTGTAGTACATACTCCGGAAAGAGACACGCTCGCGGCGGCGGGAACGCCGCAGATATTCGGAAGATATGAATATAAAAAGGCGGCGGAATTCGTTCGCTCTTCCGGCTTGTCCGTAACGGACGACAGCATGATGCTTGAGATGTGTGGGATCCGAGTCAGAGTTGTTGATGTCGGAGACGAGAACATAAAGATCACCTCACCGTCGGATCTGTATACGGCGGAGCGTATCATAGAAGAAAGATCGATGAAAAGCTGAGAATGTTATTTGAGAAAAACAGTGCGCTTGAGGCGCGCACGTTCAGGAGTTTTTATGGGAGCTTTTAGAATAGGACACGGATACGACGTACATCGGTTGCGTGAGGGAAGAAAGCTGATAATAGGCGGGGTAGAGATACCTTATGAACTAGGGCTTGACGGGCATTCCGATGCGGACGTATTGCTCCACGCCGTTATGGATTCTCTGCTTGGCGCGGCCGCATGCGGAGATATTGGCAAGATGTTTCCGGATGATGACGACGTATATCTCGGCATATCCAGCATGCATCTGCTCACACGCGTTGCCGAAAGGATAAGGGATGAGGGATATTCGGTATCAAATATTGACGCTACCGTAGTCGCGCAAAAGCCTAAGCTTTCCGGATTCATTCCTGAAATGTGCAGTAATATCGCCTTTACGCTCGGAATTGATCCCGCGCAGGTCAATGTAAAGGCAACCACCGAAGAACATCTCGGTTTTACCGGGCGAGGCGAGGGTATTTCAGCTCATGCAGTTTGCTTGATAGAGAAAAAATAATGCCTTGTTTGACAGCTCTTCTCCTTGCTGTCTCCCGACGTCGGCGCTTTGGATGTCGGGCGCGGCGCGCATCCTCGTATAAGAGCGCGCCTTACCCGCATCCATTTTAAAGCACCGGCTTTTGTACGATCGGGGGTGAACTTCCTTTGCTTTTACGTCTGCGTACAAACTCCGACGCAAATTGTCATATCTTCAAATGTCGGGTCTGATCCCCCGTATTTATTTTATGGAATGACGGTTATTCTGCTACCGTTAAAAACCGTTTTCAGAAAGGACGTTATCATGGTTAAAATTGCTCCGTCTCTGCTCGCCTGTGACTGTTCCAGACTCGGTGAAGAGGTAAAAAGCGTGTGCGATGCCGGCGCCGATTATCTTCATATAGATGTTATGGACGGAAAATTCGTAAATAATATAAGTTTTGGCTTTCCGATAATATCTTCTTTAAGAGATAAGACTCATATAAAATTCGACGTTCATCTTATGATCGAAGAGCCGATAAGGTACACCGAGAGATTTGCGGCCGCCGGCGCCGATATAATAACCGTTCATGCCGAGGCCTGCAGTAATATAGAAGCCACACTGGCCTCTATAAAGAAATGCGGAGCAGTTCCGGGGCTTTCTGTGAAGCCGGGAACATCGGCCGAGGACATATTTCCGTATCTGGATATGTGCGGACTGATACTTGTTATGACTGTAGAGCCCGGCTACGGTGGACAGGCTCTTATCCCTTATACGCTGGACAAAATAAAGATAATAAGAAGAGAATTGGATGAGCGCAGATGCGATGCGCTCCTTGAGGCTGACGGAGGCATAAATTCCGTAAATGCCGCACAGGTCATTTCGGCGGGAGCAGATATACTCGTCGCCGGATCGGCAGTTTTCAAAGCAGCAGACCGTGCCGCCGCCATATCTGCTTTGAGACAGGCTTGAAAAAATACGGATATCTGTTTACAATAATGATGAAAACTATTGATTTTCTGTATATTTTATGATATAATAAACTTTGTTATTGCAGTTTGACGATTTGCGTCGTATCCGAAATGCTTAATTAAATATAATAACTTATCAAGAGAGGCGGAGGGACTGGCCCTGTGAAGCCCGGCAACCTGTTTTTCAAGGTGCCAATTCCTGAAAGATAAGACCGCGGTCCTCAGGAATTCTCTTCCTGAGGATTTTTTAGCGTCGGATACCGCGTCGGAAGGATCACAAAATCAAAAAGGAGAGACTTATGGGAAAGTTTTTATTTACATCGGAATCGGTAACGGAAGGTCATCCTGACAAAATATGCGATATGATATCGGACGCTGTACTGGACGAGATAATACGGCGCGATCCGAATGCAAGAGTGGCATGCGAGACATTTGCAACTACCGGCATAGTGACTGTTATGGGAGAGATAACGACTGACGCGAATGTGGATATACAGAACATTGTCAGAAAAACTCTTGAAGAAATAGGGTATGACAGAGCAAAGTACGGTTTTGACTGCCACACATGCGCAGTCATGACCTCTATACATAAACAGAGCGCAGATATAGCTCTGGGAGTAGACAGGAGCATGGAATCAAAGAACGGAGAGTCGTCCGGCGATATGGATATAGGAGCCGGGGATCAGGGGCTCATGTTCGGGTTTGCATGTGACGAGACTCCTGAACTTATGCCTCTCCCGATATCCCTCGCGCACAAGCTCGCAAAAAGGCTGACAGAGGTGAGAAAAAACGGAACTCTTCCTTATCTTCGTCCGGACGGAAAGACTCAGGTCACGGTCGAATATGATAACGGAAGACCTGTAAGGGTAGATACAGTAGTCGTTTCGGCGCAGCACGCAGATGACCGTGACATTGATACTATCAAAAAAGATATAATCAAAGAGGTGATCGCTCCGGTGATACCAAAGGATCTTATGGATGCGGATACTAAATTCTATGTAAATCCGACCGGAAGATTTGTTATAGGCGGTCCGCAGGGCGATACAGGATTGACCGGCAGAAAGATCATAGTCGATACCTACGGAGGATATTCAAGGCACGGGGGAGGCGCTTTCTCAGGTAAGGATCCTACTAAGGTGGACAGGAGTGCTTCTTATGCGGCTCGTTATATAGCCAAAAACATAGTTAAGGCAAAGCTTGCATCTAAGTGCGAGGTACAGATAGCTTATGCGATAGGTGTAGCTCATCCGGTATCCGTCATGGTAGACACATTCGGCACGGGAGTACTTCCGGATGAAAAAATAACCGAGGCGGTAGTATCTCTTGTAGATCTCCGTCCCGCAGCGATAATCAAAAAATTCGATCTGAGAAAGCCTATATATAAACAGCTCGCATCATACGGACATATGGGTAGAGAAGAACTCGGTCTTTCATGGGAAAAGGCGGATATATCAGATAAGCTCAGAGAAATCTGTCTGAAAAAATGAACTGACTTTCAGTAGTCTGCATATCCTTTGAAAAAGGGGGTAGATTACTTGACGATCTTTTTGTACATAGTCATATCTTCGCTCGCAGTCATAGGACTTTACAGAGTGATCACATGGATATTTCTCAAATGTGTTTTCGGCAGGAGGGTGGTTGCCGCATACAAACCTCTCGGTGCGGACGCAGACAGGATAGCGGATGACATGGAGCTGCTCCGCGAACGTTCCGGGCTGTTTATTCCGGATCTCTCCGGCTCTGTCGTATTATTCGATCCGGAAGATATGAAGGAGGACGCAGAGAAAGCACGCCGCCTGGCTGAAAAGGGATTCGAAGTATATATAAAATATTAGAAAGAGTGTTGATGTAATGGATAAACGATCCGCAAATGAAGCAGACGGAAGCATTACCTTAGAGGGTACCGTTGAGGATATAGTATATGTAAACCCTAAAAATAACTATACCGTGCTTTATGTGTCGGATAAGGAAGGCAATCTTTTCACGGCTGTCGGTATACTCCCTTATATATCAGAAGGAGAAATAGTTGAGCTCGTTGGTGAGTGGTCGCATCACCCGGATTACGGAAAGCAATTTTCCGTATCAGCTTACGAGAAGAAGCTCCCGAGTGATGCAAACGAGATACTGAGATATTTGTCCGGCAGAGCGATCAAGGGCGTCGGACCGGTAACAGCGGTAAAGATCGTCAATAAATACGGCGCCGATTCTTTTGACGTTATCGAAAACCATCCGGAATGGCTCGCGGATATTCCCGGTATATCGATGAGAAAAGCGCAGGAGATATCAAACTCTTTCAAGGAGCAGACAGCGCTCAGATCCGTAATGATGTTCTTCAGCGGTTACCTCGGAAATTCCGAGGTAACCAGAATATATAAACGCTGGGGAGGGGGAGCCGTAGGGATCATACGCGATGATCCGTATCTC
>CALWTR010000035.1 GCA_944384525.1 uncultured Clostridia bacterium | reverse complement strand
GTATGACCCGAGGTATACAGCGCGTCCGGGCAAAAGCTTGTCTCTTATACATACGACGCTTGGGGAAACAGAACGACGGAGTTTTATAACGGCACTACATATTACTCCCCCGCGGGTCAGAATCCCTTTACCTACCGAGGCTACTTTAAACTTTACAGTCTTCCCTTCTATTATCTGCAAACACGCTTCTATGATCAGAACACAGGAAGATTTCTGAATGCGGACAGCCTGATATTAGTTGACGGAAATTTGACCGGAGTAAATCTTTTCGCTTACTGCGGAAATAATCCCGTTAACCGTACCGATTCAAATGGAATGTCTTGGAAAAAAATCGGGGATTGGTTAAAAGACAAATGGGACAGTGTTACCACATGGGCAAGTAATACATTCGGTGCCGGAACATCATCAATTATTATGCGTGAATTAGTAACGGAACATATTCCTATAATATTTCCGCTTTCTTGTAGTACTGGTACAAAAAAAGCAGAAATTATATCTGAAAACGGTAACACTTCAAAGCCGATTTCTGTATATGCAGAACATGTTACCAACAACGAAATAACATCTTCTATCGGGATCAATTTCAATATTGCAGATTTTACATTGAATATAAATTTAGGAGTTACTGATATAGGAATTTACGGATCTATTAAAAAAGGTAATACATCCAGCGGTTTTGGATTAAAAACAGATTTTTCTAAATTAAGGATTGGATTTGAAGGCTTTACAACAATTCAATCAGATAATACAACTGAGACCACATTTACAAATGTGAGTATAAACGGTTGGGCATTGTTACTATTTTATGAGCTTGTTACGAACGGATCTGCAAGCCATTCACCGGTATATGGTTAACAAAGGAGGAAAATAGAATATGTTATTTGGGTTATTCAGATTGATTTTTGGTATCGCGATTTTTGTTATATTATACTTTTTAATAAAGAAATCACATAGCAAACACAAAAAATTATATTTAATAATTAATTTTTTTGTTTCAGTAGCAATTTCAACGATCCTGGCTCTGATACCGATAGAAAATTCATTTATGACATTTTCGTCTTTGGAATCGGTTTACGATTACACACATATCGAAAATATTGAACTGGTCGTAAACGGTGAACAGACCGATTTTGTAGTAAGTACTTTGATGCGTAACGAATATAATTACTCAATTTTCCCTAAAACTGATAAAGGTTGGAAAATCGGAATGGCATCAGATATAAAATCGGTCAGTACTTCGTTATATGGCGGAGCATCCATTAATGTATACAGATATAAAAACTCAAACGATTACTACGTATCCGTATATAATTCAGATGGAGGACCGCTAGAAATAACCGATGATCGGGGATCCGTATTTCAAAGCACGGAACAAACGGTTTATAAGCTCAACCAAACATATTATATATATTACGCTTATGTCAACAGCTTTGATGATCAATACGAACTGATAATTAACGGGAACACAGTTAAAATTACAGATCATCTACTACACTGACCTACAATTTAAAGTACGGACGTTTTAAACTGATTTTATGACCTGGACGCAAGAAGATTTTGACGGCTTATGATTTGCAGCTGTATATTTTGCGGTAGAAAGGTGATTAAAATGAGAAAAAAATTTAATATAATTGTCCTTTTGATACTCATTGTATTGTTGACGGGGTGTAATGATATTAAATATAACAATTCAGAAAATAAAATCGACCTTATTACAAAAAAATATTCAACTGAACAAATAGAAAAATTAGAATTAACAACGGGTTCAGAGAAAGTAACTTTTTCTGAATTCAAAAAGGATTTTGATGCACAGTGCATCCGTAAAACACATCAAGGATATTATGTTATTCTGCTGTTGGAAGGCGGAGAAAATTCTTTTGCTTTTTTCAATGACGACAATATATTGACCTCGGTCATGACCGTAGATAAGTTCAAAACACAAAATGAATTCAATATTCAAGCATTAGACGGAATGACAAAAAGCGCAGTGTTAAACTTCGATCCTAATGCAATTCTGATACCCGTCTCATCGGTAGAAATAACTGCACATATTGTGCAAGAGGGACTTTACATTATAAAATATACACGTTTTTTAGACGGACAATCAATCGAAGATCCTGTTGTTAATTCAGTAGAATTCATTGCAAACGAAAACATATCGGCAAGTAGTGACGCTCTTGTCAAAGATGAGATCCCGTTTATTTTTGAATTTGATAAAGTCAGCGAATGACTTAAATTACAATTGATCGTAGCGACAGTTTGTTATATGAAAATTCCCCGGAGGGCTTGCCCCTCCGGGGATAACAAAAATGCGGCCTGTTCCGGTCTGAGGAAAGTCAATAAGGCAGTATGACCCGAGGTATACAGTGCGTCCGGGCAAAAACTTGTCTCCTATACATATGACGCTTGGGGAAACAGAACGACGGAGTTTTATAACGGCACGAATTATGACTCCCCCGCGGCTCAGAATCCCTTTACCTACCGCGGTTAATTTAAGTTTCAGACCATTCCCTAACATATTCAATAAATAACGGCATAGCGCCAAAATACTGGGATAAATATAAAGAAATAGCCTTAGGCGTTCTAAAACATGGATGGAATAGAATGTCTAATGAGATCTTATATTGGACCGGAAATTAATATCTGAGGTTAGAAACATGGGAATTTGGGGATACGGATTATATCAAAACGACACTTCATCAGATGTCAAAGATCAATTTGAAGATCTGTTTGACAAAGGCAAATCGGCCCAAGAGATCACGGAGATAATGACAAACGATTTTAAAGAAATATTGGACGACAAACAGGAAGGGCGGTTGTTCTGGTATGCATTAGCCGATATGCAGTGGAAATTCGGTATGCTTCTGCCCGAAGTAAAAGAAAAGGCTCTCTCCTTGATAGATACGGACGACTGTATATTAGACTATCAGATGACATCATCAGTAAAAACAGAGCAAAGAAAGAAGGTTTTGAATGACTTGAAAGTCAAGCTTCTTTCTCCTCAGCCCCCAATGAAAAAGCCAAAAAAGAAGAGAGTATTCAAATATATTTGGAAAATCGGCGATATTTTTGCATATCGGTTGAAAACCGATCTGGCAAAAGAAAAAGGATTTCTGGGACGTTATTTTCTGATACATATCATTGACGAGTATATTTATCCTCCCGAACGCAAAGCTCCGATAGCATATGTAAAAATAACCAATGACGAAAAACTGCCGTCAAACATAGACGAATACAATAAACTGGAATATGTTCAAACACGCGCATTAAAATATGAATATCTATTTTGGCCTCTAAATATATTGTTCCCAAATGGTAATATAGATGATATACAAGAAAAACTCAAGACAAAGCAGCCGGTCGATGAATACGGTTATTTGCCTCATTACAGATTAGTATTATTCAAAACAACGAAAAAAATTATCCAATCAGAATTGCTCTTTTTAGGGAATTACTCAAATGTTATTCTACCTGAAAAAGAATTTATACCTCATATAAAATATAATATACCGTATGTTTATTGGAAAACGTCTGATAATGCTTTTGAAACAAAATTGATTAACCTGTATTGCGGTCATAACCTTAGAGAACTTAGCATGTATCATGATGCTAAAAAATAGTTTGTATCAAGATATATCAAACATTACGATTTTCACATTTTATCAGACAAAGACAGACTTTAACTACTATATTTTGATCATGTGTCTTTAATTAGTAATTACTAAAATCCTGAGTATTTAAATCAGTTATCAGAAGGAAAAAGGATCATGTGTCAATTTTCAGCCTGCGTAAATTGTCGAATAATAGTAAAAAATAATGATTTATTATTCAATATCTGATATTTTATATAACAATTCAAATCCAGCGATGCATTTTACCTGTTTTTGAAAGATAGCGTTTAGATCTATGTGCGGGTATTTTTTAAACGCCGAACCGCATAAAAAGCGCATATAAAACACATGCAGAGCAGACTATCATCAAATAAAAGGCGCGGCTCCGAGACCGGAGACGCGCCTTTTATTTGTTATATCAGTCAAAATCTGAAGAGTGAGATTTAAAAAAGTCGTAGGATTCTCTGACTGATCCTATTTCTGTCCAGCGGCACTCTTTTACCGGCAGAGAATCCATATCATATATTTTTGCACCCTTCATAGAGAGCAGAAACGGCGAATGAGTAGATATTATGAACTGACAGCGGTAAAAGCGAGCTGAATCCGCAATGAATTCAAGCAATTTTTCCTGAAGTTTCACAGAGAGGCTGTTTTCAGGCTCGTCGAGCAGATAAAGCGCATTTTCCTTTACCACTGAAGTGAAATATGAAAAAGCGCTCTCACCGTTCGATTTTCCGTACAGTTCCTCAGGTAATCTGCGGACAGTGTAAGCGTTCATCGTGCTCCGCTTCGCCTCGTTGTGCCTTTTGAATTCCTCGTAATCCTCGAGCGTCCGCATTCTGAACGGCGTATTTTTCGCGGCGAGATATTCGTCGAACAACTGTTCCCTTCTGTTCTCTATTTTTTCATTTACCGATCTTATATCGAGCAGAAAATCAAACACCTCATCGCTGGTTATTATCCTGCTGCCCTTGGGTATCCCTCCGTGGCGCGCCTCAAACTCGCAGAATCCGAGATAGTCAGAAAAATACGGAGTATTGTTGAACGGCGCCGAGCGCATCAGCTCCAGCTTCTGAGCTATTACATTTAACAAAGTTGATTTACCCGATCCGTTGCTGCCGCATAAAAACGTAACATCCTCAAAATCAAGTCTCACCAGTTTTTTAGGAGGAAACACCTTAAAAGGGTAAACGTTATCTGAATAACACGACATCCAGAGCTTTATGTCGGACAGCACAAAGCCGCTCTCCTCCGACTCTGTCGCGAGCTTAAAAGAATCAAGATACCGCACTTTTCCTCCTCAACGCCGGCAGTGCATCCTTTTTCCCCGCACTGTCAAACGTAATAACAGTAGTTTTCTTTTCTCGGCTTCGCCGCAGGCTCTGCGTCGGCAGGATAGCCGATTATACAGTTGCCTATTCCCTCATAATCGCCGTTGATGCCAAGACTTCTCAGTATCTCCTTGCCCTCATCGCTGTCAAAGACCTCCTTAGCTCTGTGTATCCAGCAACTTCCAAGACCGAGCACATGAGCGGCCAGCATCATGTTTTCCATAACGGTGCATCCGTCATACACATGCGTCGGGCAGTTTTTGTCCGCGAGAACGACGAGCACGACGGGAGCTCCGTAAAACGGGTCTCCCTCTCTGCCCATAACAGCCGCATTCATTACGGACAGACGGTCTCTCAGCGCCTTGTCAGTCACCGCTATTATTATGGGCGACTGCCTGTTCATTCCGGTAGGGGCATAGCTCCCCGCCTCTACGATCTTTTCTATATCCCCGCGCAAAGGCATATCCGGCTTCTACTTCCTTATGCTTCTGCGCGTTTTTATGAGTTCCAACAGATCTTTCATTATCATGACCACTCTTTCCTCTTTGTTCATTTTTTCAATTGACAGATCGCCGCCGTTTTTCGGCGCGATCGTAAAAGGCGGGGTTATTTTCAACTTGCCTCAATGTCAAAAGCCGATCGGATGCGGGGCTGAACTACCCCGCAATTTAAAGCTATCAAAGTTTTTCCGCTACTTTCCATGCACGCCATACTACCGTTCTCAGATTTCCGACCGAATATGCATCTCCGACTATATGGACATGGCGAGACTTTTTAGCTATAGGAGCAGGATCATAACCTACGGAAACTATAACGCTGTCCGCAGGGAGAGTCACGTCTCCGTCAGGCCCCGATACAACTACTGCGGTATCGGATATCGATCTCACCCTGCTCTCGAGGTATACCGGAACTTTCTTATATGTGAAGAAATCCCTCAGATAAGATGAGTTTGCAAGGCAGATGCCGCGCACAGCCATCAGATCGTTCTTCATTTCTACGATGACCGGCTTTTTGCCCTTATGGTAAAGGTCGTACGCTATCTCACAGCCGGTAAGTCCTCCGCCTATAATCACGACATTCTCCCCGACCTCGGCACCGTTCAAATATTCTACCGCTTCAATGCTCCTCTTTATACCGGGTATCGGGAGCGAGCGTGCGCGAGCTCCGGTAGCTACGACTATCTCGTCCGCATCGAGGGTAGATATATCCTTTATTTCCGTATTGTATACCACTTCTATCGGAAGTGCGGCTACCTGGCGACGATACCACTCTATAAGCTCTCTGTCCTTCTCCTTGAAGAACGGCGCCGCGGCTGCGATAAAGACTCCGCCGAGCCGATCGCTCTTCTCATAGATCGTGACCTTATGACCGCGCAAAGCCGCTATTCTCGCAGTCTCCATACCCCCGACTCCGCCGCCTATCACGGCTATTTTCTTCTTCTCAGCCGCCGGTATTATATCGAATTTGTGCCCCTGCATCGTTCTCGGATTCAGAGCACAGCGCGACATATGGGATACATCGCTGAACGCCTCATCGTTAGCAACTCCCTTGTAATGAGCCATTGCAAAGCAGGCATTGTGACAGCAGATGCAAGGCTGGATATCCTCCATTCTGCCATCCATGAGCTTTGTGACCCATTCTCCGTCAGTCAGGAACTGGCGTGCGAACCCTACTCCGTCTATTTTACCGTCGCGCACCGCGTCAGCTCCGGTATCCGGCTCCATACGCCCGGCGCACACGACCGGGATATCTACGAACTGCTTTATATGAGCTACATCATCAAGGTTGCAGTTCTTCGGCATGTATGCCGGCGGATGCGCCCAATACCACGCGTCATATGTCCCGTTGTCCGCGTTCAGCATATCGTATCCGGCATCCTGCAGATATTTTGCCGCCTTTTCGCTCTCTTCCATATTCCGGCCGACCTCATCGTATTCTTCGCCGGGCATTGCTCCGACGCAGAAATCCTTGGTCTTGCTAAGTACTGAATATCTGAGCGATACCGGGTAATCCTCGCCACACTCTGCTTTTATAGCACGAACTACCTCGACCGGGAAGCGGTATCTGTTCTCAAAACTTCCTCCGTATTCGTCGGTGCGCTTATTGGTATATGGAAGAGTAAACTGATCCATGAGATACCCTTCGTGGACAGCGTGAACCTCGACCCCGTCTACACCTGCCTCTTTGCAAAGTTTAGCGGTCTGTGCGAAGGCATAAATCATCTGTTCTATTTCTTTTTTTGTGATCTCACGGCACATGACGTCCTCTGCCCAACGCGACGGGAGTTCGCTCGGCGACGCACAGAGGTAGGACGCATCCACTATCGGCTTAGCCAGTGTACCTAAAAATTTATTTTTCAAAAGCAGGACAAGCGCGTCTGTTATGGCGAACGAGCGCCCGAATCCGGCCGTCAGCTGTACAAAAAGCTTAGCTCCGGTCTTATGTATCTCGGTCATATAGTCTTTGAGTTTTGCGAACATCCGCTTGTTTTTGTAAAGCCATCTGCCGCCGATCGTGTCGCGAAGCGGAGCTATTCCGGGAATTATCAGACCGACGTTATTGCGGGCCCTCTCAAGGAAAAAGTCCGCCGCTACCTTGTCAAAATGGTTGGGCTCCATCCATCCGAACAGCGAGGTGCCGCCCATCGGGCACAGAACTATACGGTTCTTTATCTCTACGTCTCTTATTTTCCAGGGGGTAAATAACGGTTCGAATCTCTGATCCACTCTGTTGTCCTCCTTATTTTCAGTGATGAATGTCCCGGCTTTCCGATTGCACCAAACAAAAAAACACATACCTCGCACAGCTCCGGGTTTAGGTATATTATACATCATACTATATGTCAATTCAATATTGTTTGAAATTATTTTACAAATACGAAGCGTCTCCTGCCATCTGAAAATCTTCTGTTCAAGAAATCAATACTGCTGTCGAAACAGGCAGAATTATAACCTCGCCCAAAGGAAAAATGTTACTAAATTGTAAATTCAGCCATATTTTTAACATTTTTACTTTAAAACGTAGATTTTTCTTGCCTTTTTATGATATAATATCGGATGCGATGCGTATGCAATAAAGCCATGCCGTCGCCGCGACAAAGTTTATATATAAAATTCTATATATTTGGAGGTACACTCAAAGATGAGCACAAAGTATGTTTATCTCTTCTCCGAGGGCAATGCTACGATGCGTAACCTGCTCGGCGGTAAGGGCGCAAACCTTGCCGAGATGACAAACATAGGACTCCCGGTTCCGCAGGGCTTTACGATAACGACCGAAGCCTGCACAAAGTACTACGAAGACGGCAGAAAGATCAACGATGAGATCATGGCTGAGATCATGACCTATATCACCAAAATGGAAGAGATCACCGGAAAGAAGTTCGGTGACAAGGAAAACCCCCTGCTCGTATCCGTGCGTTCCGGCGCTCGCGCTTCAATGCCCGGTATGATGGATACCATACTTAACCTCGGTCTCAATGAGGACGTCGTAGAGGTAATGGCTAAGAAATCCAACAACGCACGCTGGGCTTACGACTGCTACAGAAGATTTATTCAGATGTACTCCGACGTCGTTATGGAGGTCGGTAAGAAGTACTTCGAGCAGCTCATCGACAAGATGAAAGAGGAAAAGGGCGTATCTCAGGACGTCGACCTTACAGCTGACGATCTTAAAGAGCTCGCAAATCAGTTCAAGGCTGAGTACAAGGCAAAGATAGGCAAGGACTTCCCCTCCGATCCTAAGGAGCAGCTCATAGGTGCGATCGAGGCGGTCTTCCGTTCATGGGACAACCCCCGCGCAAATATATACAGACGCGACAACGATATCCCGTACTCCTGGGGTACCGCAGTCAACGTCCAGATGATGGCGTTCGGAAACATGAACAATGAGTCCGGTACCGGCGTTGCATTCACCCGCGATCCTGCGACCGGTGAAAAGAAACTCATGGGTGAGTTCCTTATGAACGCGCAGGGCGAGGACGTCGTTGCAGGTGTTCGCACTCCTCAGAAGATCGACCAGATGAAGGAAGTTCTCCCCGAAGTATACGAGCAGTTCGTCAAGATATGCAAGATACTTGAGGATCACTACCACGATATGCAGGATATGGAGTTCACAATAGAGAACAGAAAGCTCTACATGCTCCAGACCCGTAACGGAAAGAGGACTGCAAAGGCAGCGCTCAAGATAGCTTGCGACCTTGTTGACGAGGGCAAGATAGACGAGAAGCAGGCGCTTCTCATGATCGATCCTCGTAATCTCGACACTCTCCTCCATCCTCAGTTTGACCCCAAGGCGCTCAAAGCCGCAACTCCTGTTGCACGTGCGCTCGCCGCATCTCCCGGAGCTGCTTGCGGAAAGATCGTCTTCAATGCAGAGGACGCAAAGGAGTGGAACAAGAGAGGCGAGAAGGTCGTTCTCGTCCGTCTCGAGACCTCGCCTGAGGATATAGAAGGAATGAAGGCGTCCCAGGGTATCCTTACCGTACGCGGCGGTATGACCTCTCACGCCGCAGTCGTCGCCCGCGGAATGGGCACATGCTGCGTTTCCGGATGCTCCGCGATCGCTATGGACGAGGAGAACAAGAAGTTCACTCTCGCCGGCAAGACTTATAAAGAGGGAGACTTTATCTCCATCGACGGTTCCACCGGTAATATATACGACGGTATAATCCCCACCGTAGACGCCTCAGTGACCGGAGACTTCGGCCGCATCATGGCTCTGGCGGACAAGTACCGTGCGCTCCAGGTACGCACAAATGCGGATACTCCCCGCGATGCAATAAAGGCTCGCGAGCTCGGCGCCGAGGGTATCGGTCTCTGCCGTACCGAGCACATGTTCTTTGAAGGCGACAGAATATCGGCCATCCGTGAGATGATCTGCTCCGACACTACCGAGGAGAGAGAGACTGCTCTCAACAAGCTCCTTCCGATGCAGCAGGGCGACTTTGAGAA
>CALWTR010000034.1 GCA_944384525.1 uncultured Clostridia bacterium | reverse complement strand
GCGTCAAAAAGTCAACAGCTTTCTGATTTTCCCGACCCGCGTCAATTGCCGATAGGAATTATGCTGACCTCCCCGGATGACAGCGTGCGGCGTTCGCCTCCGGGCAGGGAAGCTACGAGCGCACCGCGGTCGGTTATGTATTCTGCAGTTGCCTCATAGCTCTCGGTGCCGCAGTTGACGCGTATACGGCGCCCGGTCACAAAAGAGCGCGCGCGGTATTCGTCCATAAAACTGCCGGAGGAAAAATCCGAAAAAACCGAAACCACCGCCTCTATTAGAGCGGCGGCATATCTTGACCTTGAAATGATTACACCGGCCTCGGTCTCCAGCGAGGTGGCACGATCCGCGATCTCGGCAGGGAACGCCCCTGCCTTTATATTGGTTCCTATTCCTACGATCGCATAATCAAGTTGTCCGCTCTCAAAGCCGAAAGCCCCCTCGCACAGTATCCCTGCCAGCTTTTTTTCTTTTATGCAGACGTCGTTCACCCATTTTATCCCGCAGGTCACGTCGGCAACGGATTCCGCGGCGCGGCAGACAGCTACGGCCGCCGCAGTCGTCAGGAGCGCGGAATCCTCAGCCGGGCACCCGGGGTGCAAAAGGAAACTCATATATACTCCCCGGTTCGCTTCGGAAATAAATTTTCTGCCCATCCTTCCGCGTCCGGAGGTTTGCTCGTTTGCAATGAAGACAGCGTCTTGACGACCTGCCTCCGCAGCCTCCTTGGCCACATCATTGGTCGAAGTGACGGATTTGTAAACATATATTGGCATATCATGCAATTTATCCGGAAGGAAGCATCTGACACTTTCCTCAGAGAGAAGGTTCTCGTTTACAAGGATGTATCCTCGATTGGTCACTGCTTCTATTTTACAGCCATCTTGCCGCAATGCCTCTACTGCTTTCCAGACCGCCGTGCGTGATACTCCGAGTTTTTTTGCTGCGCTCTCACCGGACAGATACTCTCCGGTCAGGAGCAATGAGAGGACCTGATCTTTCAAAGCCATATTTAAACGTCTTTCCTTTTCATTTTATGTTGATCTCAAATCTGTTCTCGCATATCGGGCAGACGGCGGTGTGCTTGCCGGGCTCTCTTGGAAAGCGAAGCCTTGCGCGGCAGCACGGGCATTTTTTATAGACATGAGTTTTTCTGTCTTTTATCATTCTGCCGGCCAGGCGCAGACGGGATGCTGCGAGTTTGGACAAACCCATAAATACGGAGTTTTCGCGTCTCCTGGCGTAGATATTCCTCGACAGAACGCGGAAAACCGTCAATGCGGTGAACAGCAGAGCCCAGCTCCAGCTATAAAGCGCCGCGTGTAGTGATGCGGCCGTCAGAACGACTGAGAGCAGAGTCAGCGCTGAGGCAAGCGTTCCGGTGAATACCGACAGCTTGTCGAAGCCGTTTCTGCCCTTCATAAATGAATCCCTTTTTTCCCGTATGCTCATACAGATACCTCCATATCAGATCGCGGCGCGGCAGCTGCCGCGCCGCTGTAAGCGGAGTTATTCCGTTCTGAGCGCTACGACAGGGTCTTTCTTTGCCGCGAGCCGTGACGGGATAAGTCCAGCTATGAATGTTAAAAACATGCTTATTACAACCAGTATGATCGCTCCCGCTACCGGCAGAGATGCCTTGAGTGCGGATATTCCGGTCAGACTGTGGAGAATTATATTTATGAATATATTCAGGAACAGGGTGCCGCCAATGCCGATGATGCCGGCGGTAAATCCGACTATAAGAGTCTCCGCATTGAATACCCGTGATACGTCGCGTTTGGACGCTCCTATTGCGCGGAGGACTCCTATCTCCTTGGTCCTTTCCAGGACGGATATATAAGTGATTATACCTATCATGATAGAGGATACGACAAGAGATATGGCTACAAACGCTATAAGGACGTATGATATGGCGTTTATTATAGTGGTTATAGAGGACATGAGCATGGCAACATAGTCGGTATAGGTTATCTTGTCTGCCTCCTCGACCCTGCTGTTGTATTCAGATATCAGCCTGGCTATTTCGTCCTTATCTTCAAAGGATGAGGTATAGATGTTTATGGAAGATGGGTCGCTCAGATCCACGTAGCCTATCTTGCGCAGATTCCCATTGTAACTGCCGTCGGAAAATCTGTCGGGTGCATAGCTATCGTATATTGCCTCATATTCATCATCGGTAAAGACTTTGGCGTCGAGCATTGCCGCGAGTTCCTCATCGGTGAAGTTGCTGAGATTTTTCTCGATCGTCTCTGCGTAGCTTTTCTTTATTGCCTCAGCGGCGTATTCCCTGGCGATGCCGAAGATCTCCTCATCGCTCATAGCCTCTATCGTATTTCTGATAGACGTCGTATCGGTCAGCCCCAGCTCTTTAGCATATGCTTCCACTATCATGTCGACTATCTGCTCACGCGTCATAGCCCCTACATAACGCTCCACAGATTCTGAAAGCTGATCCTCCGGGATGACAGACATCAGGGAAATGTAAAAATCGGCTTTTCCTGCTGTGTCAAGAGAGGATAGGTATTTCTTAGCCCAGGCGATCTTTTCCTCGCGAGTCAGCTCGGTTTCCTCGCCGGTCTCAAACGGCAGTCCCGTTATGACGTCGATATCCGGATTAGCCAGCTGATCCTTTACGACATCGCTGTTGTGCGACACTTCGATTATATGCTTGGTAAGAGCCTCAGTATAACCTATAGATCCTGATAGCATAGCCGCTGTAGAATCCGGGTTCTTGCGTATGACACCGGTGACCTTCAGAGGCATAGCTTTATAGCTGTAAAGGTAATCCAGTCCTGCGTCGCTCTCTGAGATATCCAGATAAGTACCGTCCGCCTGCTTCTGATATTTATCAGGCGACAGTATAACGCGGAAATCTCTTCCGCATATCTCCTCGTAGCTCCAGGAGTTTTTATCAGACGTTCCGCTTATGAGCTCGGACTGTGTCATCAGCCCCAGTGCGTACAGCACAAGGTCGGGTATTTCATTGTTTTCGTCTACGACGATGACGACCTCATTGTATTCCGACGGCCATGAGCCGTATATCACGTCGTACTGATTTTTGAGAGTTTCGTTCACCATCCCATCGTCGGACGGGAGCATTTCCTCCCATACGGTGAATCCCATCGAAAAAAGTCCGCCGCCGGATGAACTTGAACCGTAGAGGAAATTGTTCATAAAATCCTCAACGTCGGACTCTATGATCTTGCCGGTATCATCCTTGGTATATATGTTTATGTCAAGGTTGTATCCGAATGACAGCGCAGACATATATTTTGCAAATTCCGGATCGGATTCTATGAACTTCTTGAATGCTTTCAGATTATTGGTATTAATGTTTGCGGAGCTGAAGGAGTCCATTATATCGGAAAATACAGGGTTTGAATATATCCCGTCAAGCTCATGGTCCGGTCCGTCCTTTGAGTTTGCGTCCATGAGAGTCGTTATCAGTGAGGAGAGATCCATGGATTCAGCATATATGGTTATCGGGTACTGTGACAGGGTGTCCCGTTGTACCTCGTTTATATATCCCTGAACGCCGCTTGAAACGGATAGGATAAGAGCTATGCCTATTATGCCGATAGATCCGGCAAAGCTTGTCAGGAGAGTTCTCGCCTTTTTTGTGAGAAGGTTGTTGAAACTGAGTGAGAGAGCAGTGAGAGGGGACATGGACGGCTTTCTTTCCCGTACGGCCCCGCGCTTCTTGCCGCGCTTTTTTGAGCCGTCGGCAGAAGATCCGGAAACGGATTCATCGGCCTCGGCTTTTTCCTCTCCGGAAGTTTCCGCTGCTCCGTCAGCTTGCGCATCAGACATCCGCCGCTCCGCCTCTGCGTCGAACGGATCCGAGTCGCTTATTATCCTGCCGTCCAGCAGATTGATCGTCCTGGTCGCGTATTTTTCTGCGAGGCTGGGATTGTGCGTTACCATTATAATGAGCTTGTCGCCCGAGATCTCTTTCAGTATCTCCATTATCTGCACGCTCGTCTCCGAGTCGAGCGCGCCGGTGGGCTCGTCCGCAAGTATTATATCCGGATCGTTGACAAGAGCGCGGGCGATAGCAACACGCTGCATCTGTCCTCCCGACATCTGATTCGGCTTTTTGTGGATCTGGTTTTCAAGCCCCACCTTGCGCAGCACTTCCTCGGCTCTACGGCGCCTCTCCGTCTTGGATACTCCGGATAGAGTCAGTGCCAGCTCTACGTTTGACAGAACGGTCTGATGAGGGATAAGGTTATAGCTCTGAAACACAAAGCCTATCGAATGGTTCCGGTAGTTGTCCCAGTCGGATGCGGCGAAGTCCTTTGTGGATCTTCCGTTTATGATAAGATCGCCGCTCGTATACTGATCAAGACCGCCGATGATATTCAGAAGAGTTGTCTTCCCGCAACCGGAAGGACCCAGTATCGCGGCAAATTCGCTCCGGCGAAAGCTGACGGTCACGTCGTTCAGCGCCGTTACTTTTGAGCCCCCGGCATCATATTCCTTGTGTATTTGCTTCAATTCGAGCATGGTCGTATTTCGCTCCGTTCGTGTATGATTTATTATATAAGATATTCATTTGTATAGACACAAAAATTATTATAGGTACTAATTATGAGAATAATATTAACAAAGCAAAAAAAGTGTGTAAAACCTTATATGTGCATGCGCCTATGAGCTGTATAGATAAAAACATCCCCCGCCTGACTTTAAGGCGGGGGATGTTTTTTGTTTTGCATAGTTGTCGGAGCCGCTGTTGCTTATTCACGGATGACTATGCTTTCTATTACAGGCTGGTTCTCAGCCAGAACGTTTCCGAACGAATCTTCTACGATCGCGTCCTTGCATATTTCGTCTATTATGTTCATCCCGGAGATCACATAGCCAAAAGCGGCATATTCTCCGTCAAGATACGTGTTATCTTCAAGCATTATGAAGAACTGGGAGGACGCACTGTCGTACTTCTGGGACCTTGCCATGGAAATAACACCGCGGATATGACTTATATCGTTGTCATAGCCGTTAAGAGCAAATTCACCGGTTATAGTCTCCGACGATCCTCCTGTTCCGTTGCCTTTCGGATCACCGCCCTGGATAACAAAGCCGGGGGCAATGCGGTGGAATGTGAGCCCGTCGTAAAATCCATCGGCCACTAGCGAAAGAAAGTTATGGACTGTTATAGGTGCAGTCGTTGCATCCAGAAGCAGGGAAATAGTGCCGTAATCTTTTACAGTTATATCGACATAATACACCTCTCTGCCTTCAATATTGCGCGATGCAGCATATTCGCATGCGTCACTGCCTTTTCCGCATGACGCGGCGCAAAGCACTACGGATACTATTGTGAGCAGTGAAAGCACGGATCTAAAAATCTTCATTTCTGTTCTCCTTGATTTTAGGCCTTTATAGGCGCTTGATTTGCTGGTTGAAATTATATCGTTTCGCTGATCCCGATAATAATGCTGTTGGCGAAATGTTTTGAGCAAATAAAACCGGATGCGGCCGATTTTCTGATATCGCCGACTTTAATGTATATAATTATTTACTTTTTATATATATTCTGCCAAAAAACGCTCTATCGGAGAATATCCTGTCTGCCCGCCTGATTTTGCCGCGGTATCCAGCCGGAGACATCCTTTAGACGCAGATACCAGAGCGCGCGTCGAGCGTTTTGACGCACCTTTTATATATAGCGAGGCGGAGTAGGAGGATCCGATCCGGAGAGCCTGCGCGATCTCGGCAGAGTTTTTGCCCTCAGAAAGCAAAACCGAGACCGAGGCCAGAGAAGAATATATTTTGGAGATCGAGGCGATGGCAACGATAGCCTCTACCCGCCGTGCCTTCATTTCCGAGAGCGCTGCGAGCGCGCGGGGAAGATCCCGGTCCAAAATAGCATTTGAAAGTCCGAAAGCGTCCGCCTCAGAGATAGGGGATGTGACGGCTTCGACCGTATCGGTCGTCAGCGTCGTCGCTTCGTTTTGTTTCAGATAAGCGCAGAGCTTTTCAGTTTCGTTTTCGAGAACGTCCATAGAGTGACCGCATCTCAGCAGCATTTTACCGAGCGATGCGGCGTCTGATCGGATGCCCTCGCGGTCAAAATGCTTTTTGAGCCATGACAGGAGCTGTCGGTCAGATGATCTAGGAAACGCGACCACGGCGGCGATCTTTGAAAGCCTTGTAAAAAGTTTTCCCGGCTTTTTTTGCGTTCCGGTCACAAGTCCTTCTTCCGACGCCGATATTGCCAGGACGCAGTCTGGGGAAGTGCTCCTCTCGGAAAAAATATTCTCCAGTGCGCGCAACTCCTTCTCCTTAAGATGTTCGAGGTCCGCATTCCCCCATTCTACGAATTTATGCTCCGACATTACCGGAGGGGTGACTGCGGCCTCATATATCTCTGCTAGAGATGCGTCCGGCCCGTCAAAAATAATGTGGTTCAGACTTTCGAGCGTCTTGTCCGGACATAGAGATGATGCCAGAGCGCGGAGATAATATCTTTTAAGATAATCCTCTTCTCCGCAAAAAATATACCATTTATCGTGGGATTTTTCCTTTATGTTTTTTTTGAGAGTTTCGCTGTCCATCATCTCACCTCGCCGGCTTTTTCGGAAATGCAAAAAAGCATTCTCCGCGTTTCTCCGCCGAGCGTCAGATCATAGTCAAGCGAGAGAGAGATCCGCTCTCCGGGACCGGGAGTAAGGACCTCGCGTGTAATGATGCTGGCGTCAAAGCGGTACGGCGGTACGGAATATATAAAATCGTGTTTTTTCCCCGGAGCAAATTCCATCAGCGATATGACTGCGCCGCTGCGTCTTATTTTAACGCTGTTCCCGCGTATCTGTATTTCGGTCATTATCCTGCCGCCCTCGGTATTTTCCGGATAATGTATAAATATTGTACCGTCGTTTTCCGATAAGACGCCGCGCACCGCAGATACGTGTTTCTCGGTATCTCCGCCCGATGTCGCCTCTGAGGTAACGCTGAAATGAAGTTTTTTCATATTTATGACCAGTTCTTTCTTACGCTAAATCATCGTTTTATTCGGTTTGCCATTGGCAAATCGACGCCGTTCCTTTGTCGCCGAAGTAACAAAGGGCGGATTTGAAAATTTGATTTCAAACTTATATCTCACATCTCCGCAGTGTGGGATAAGCAAAAAATAAGGATTGCCGTTTATCGCTCCGGCAATCCGAATGTGTCAGAATATATTTCGCAGAGTTACCTTGAGAGAGCGTTCCTTTTGCGATTGTAGCTGCTGTGAGGATTGATGAATTCACGCCAGTCGAGATTCCCTTTATCGAGCGCCATGACCAGCACCTCCGCGGTCGCTATATTTGTCGCCACCGGGATATTGTAGATATCGCAGAGACGGAGGACGTCTCTCTCCGCTTCACTGTATTTTTTCCCGGGATCGGTACTTCTGAAATAAAAAAGAAGGTCGATCTCATTATAAGAGAGCCTTGAGGCTATCTGTTCGACACCGCCGCCGCTGCCAGTCATAAAGGTTTCTATCTCAAGTCCGGTGGCATCGGATACGTACTTGCCGGTTATCTGTGTGGCGCAAATATTATGGTGACTTAAGATGCCGCAGTATGCTATGCAGAACTGAGCCATCAGCTCTTTTTTATTGTCGTCTGCAATTATTGCGATTTCCATTCCGAACTCCTTTATAGTATTTTGACTTATTATGCCATTATCGCATATAATTATAGCACTTTGCGCGCAAATTGTCAATTGCTTGCAAAAGAATTTTGAAAGTTATGCACAATCAACAAGAAAGATATCGGTAAACATACAAATATAATAAAAAGTTTTTCCTATATAACGCTTGTCAAGGTGAAAAAATTGTTGTATAATAACACTGATGTGTTTTAAGCTCATTACGAAAACTTGCGGGAAATCGGAGTGATTGTTTTGACGGATAATATATCATATTATGAGGCGTTCATCGCCGCCGCTGAGTGCGGGAGCGTGTCGGAGGCGGCAAGAAAGCTTTTCGTGTCTCAGCCTGCGGTCAGCTCCGAGATCGCCGCACTTGAGGAGTCGCTCAAGGTAAAGCTGTTTTTCAGATCGAACCGCGGAGTATCCCTTACCCCGGAGGGCACGGTACTTTACGATTATGTAAAGAAGGCGTTTTCCTTTATAGCCGCGGGTGAGGAAAAGCTCAGGGAAATAAGCGGGCTGCGTTCCGGCAATCTGAGGATAGGCGCTTCGGATATGACGCTGCGCTTTGTTCTTCTCGACTATATAGAACGGTTCCGCCGCGAATATCCCGATGTACGCATAAGTATAACGAACGCTCCTACTCCGCGCACAATGGAGGCGCTCAGGAGCGGGCAGATCGATTTCGCCGTCGTCAGCGGCCCTGTCGATGAGAGCAAGACTGCCGACTGCCGCTTCATACCGGTAAGGCAGATACGCGATATATTCATATACTCTCCCAAGGCGTTCAGATTCGACTCTCCGATCAGTAAGGATAAGCTGAGGGACTACCCGATGATGATGCTCGAAGGGCATACCTCTACGAGAAAGTATGTTGCCGATTGGCTCGGAGACTCTTTCCCGTCCCCGGCGATAGAACTCGCGACGAGCGATCTGCTGCTGGAGTTTGCTGAAAGAGGGATCGGGATATCCTCGATAGTTGAGGATTTTGCAGCTGAGGCGATCGCGTGCGGCAGGGTCAAACGTCTTGAACTTACGGAGGAATGCGCGCCGCGCAGCATATTGCTGTGCTATCTGAAGAGGATACCTATATCGGTCGCCGCGGGGAAGATGATCAGGATGATAAGTGAGGGTACACTCTGTTGTGAAAAGAACAAAGAATAATGAGCTGATATCGCTTTGCCTTGAAAAAGGTTTGACCATATGTACGGCAGAGAGCTGTACCGGCGGTCTTGTAGCCTCCTCTCTTGTCGAGGTTCCCGGAGCTTCCGGGACGTTTTTGGGAGGGATAGTCTCCTACGTAAACAGGATCAAGGAAGAATTGCTGGGTGTCAGCGGCTCGGATATTGAAAAATACACCGCAGTTTCAGCCGCAGTTGCCGAGCAGATGGCGCGTGGTGCGGCAGAGCGCTTCGGAGCAGACGCATCGGTATCCGTTACCGGTCTTGCAGGCCCCGGAGGAGGCACTGATGAGATACCGGTCGGCAGAGTCTATATCGGAACATTTTTCCGCGGATCCGTATTTGTATCTGAATTTACATTCAGTGGCGATAGGGCGGAGATCAGGCGCGCCGCGGCCGCCGCTGCGCTGGACCGTCTTCTGACGGCAGTATCAGGGCAGGACTTATAAGTTGTTTGCGAAAGATTTATTATATAAGAGGTTTTCCATTATGAAAAAGTTCAGAAGAATAGGTGTGTTGACTTCCGGAGGCGATGCTCCTGGAATGAATGCTGCCATAAGAGCCGTAACAAGGACAGCTATATCCTACGGCGTTGAGGTCATGGGTATATACCGCGGATATTCAGGTCTTATCGACGGAGATATAAGCCCGCTGGCGATCCGCGATGTTTCCAATATACTCAACCACGGCGGAACGATACTCTATTCCGACAGATGTCCCGAGTTCAAGACGGAGGAGGGAATGAAAAAGGCGGTAGATACCTGCCGTAAGTTTAATATAGACGGGATCATTGCAATAGGCGGAGATGGTACTTTCCGCGGAGCGACTGATCTCACCGCTCACGGAGTTCCTTGCATCGGACTTCCCGGAACTATAGATAACGATATTACCTCAACAGATTCGACAATAGGCTATGACACCGCGATGAACACTGTAGTAGAGCTTGTAGACAAGCTTCGTGATACCTGTGAGTCGCATGCAAGATGCAGTGTTGTCGAGGTAATGGGCAGAGGCGCCGGAGATATAGCGCTCAATACCGGAATAGCTACCGGAGCGACTGCGATAGCAATACCGGAATTTAAATTTGATGAGGATGAGCTTTTCAAAAAGATAAAGCACTCCAAAGGACTCGGAAAAAGGAATTTCATAGTTATAGTGTCCGAGGGGCTCGGAAGCGATTATGCGCCCGGACTTACCGAGCGGATAGAGAAGACGACCGGAGTCGAGTGTCGATTCGCGCGTTTTGGACATGTCGTCAGAGGAGGAAACCCGAATTTGTTCGACAGGGTAATGGCCTCACGGATGGGCGAGTTTGCGGTGAAGTGCCTTTTCAAAGGCGAGTCCAATCTCGTTATTTGCAGACGGCACGGCGATATAGTTTCTACGGATATATCGTATGCTCTGATACTTGACCGCATGTATAAGGGAAAGCTACAGGACGGCGACCTTGATGCGTTCACACCCGAGCAGATAGATTCCATGAAGGCTCATGTGGAGGAGAAAAAGGCACTTATGACATCGCTTTACGAGACCGCCGACAGGCTGAGTCTTTGATAAAACCCTCGCAAAGGTTGAAATTTCTCCATTAAAATCAAACAAATGTTTACATTTACAAAAAACGGAGAGCAACACTCTCCGTTTTTTATTTCTTTGATTTCATGATCGGCGGATAAACCAAGCCGCTTTTGAGCGCCTGCTCGCGCCGCAGGGAATACGGTATGCTGTACATGCGTCCGTCCTTTATGAATTTTGCTCCCGTGTCAAAAAATTCAAAGGGGATACCCCTCTCGGAGCATTGACGATAGAGAGAAAGGTGCCATTCATATCGTGTAGGACGCGCGCCCTCATAATTTTCTCCGCCGGAGGAGACATGTTCTATTTCCCCGGAATCCAAATACTTGCCCATTTGTATTTCGCTTAAAAGAGGGGTGCACATAACTTCTTTGTGTACGACGGGTGCGTCTATAAGGATAGGCATCCTTTCGTCCGTCCTGCGCTGGTTTTCGCAAGTGACGCTTATGGTTATGTTTTCCCATCCGGTCCTCCATCCATCCGGGAGGCATCGCCTTATCCGCTCAGGACGCTTCGTGAACAGCACGAATTCAACGTCGTTTCTCTGACGCATCATTTCCCATGCCTCACCGCGCCATTCATCCGCCTCTTCGAGGAAAAAATCCGATGTTGCGCAAACAACTATTCGGCTCCCGGATCTTATTTTGTAAAAACCGTCCCGGTCACGTTTCATGGGAAGGTCAAAGTCCCCTTTGACCTTATAGATATCACCCCCGTCCCGGTCTCTTTGTCGGTCGAGGTAATACATATAACAATTTTCACAGCCCTCGGACTTTTTTTTGCATCCGTGCCACGGATTCCATATGTTTTTCATGATATATCAATCGGAATTGACCTTATCCGTAAAGCGTAAAAATGCCGCTCTTCCCGCAGGCGTGCATTTATATACCCCTGCGTCCTCAAGCACTCGGACAAAGGTTTTTCCGATCTCCTCCATGATTATGCTTTCAGTATTTTCCTCGGTAAAATCATATTTGTCCTTGAATGTTTCAAACCAATCGCGGTGTTTTTTTATGTTTTCTATACTGTTGAAATCGACATGGTCCAGTATGGCCGCTTTCATATACGCTATCTCGGATTTCAGACGTGACGGCAGCACAGCTAGTCCCATTACCTCAATAAGTCCGATATTTTCTTTCTTTATGTTGTGGAGTTCCTTGTGCGGATGAAATACTCCGAGAGGGTGCTCTTCGGTGGTTATGTTGTTTCTCAGTACGAGATCCAGCTCAAAATCATCGCCGCGGCGCCGAGCTATCGGAGTTATCGTATTGTGCGGCTCTCCGTCTGTCTCGGCAAAAATGAATGCATCCGGATCGGAATAACCGCGCCAGGTACGCAGTATCTTGTCCGCAAGAGAGACGAGCTCATCCTTTGACTTGCCGGATATCCTGATAGCGGACATAGGCCATTTTACTATCCCGGCGGTGACTCCCTCATATCCGCGGAAAGTCAGGGGCTTTTCTATGGGTGCTCTCTCCATTGCAAAGGTATAGCGCCCGCCCTGCATATGGTCGTGAGACAGGATAGAGCCTCCGACGATCGGAAGATCAGCATTTGAGCCGATAAAATAGTGAGGGAATTTTTCAATGAAGCAGAGCAGCTTTTCAAATGTGGAGCGGTCGATCTTCATCGGTACATGAGAGCGGTTGACCGCTATACAGTGTTCGTTGTAATAGACGTAAGGCGAATACTGCAGGAACCACTCAGTGCCTGCCATATCGAATGAGAAAACGCGGATATTTTGCCGCGCTGCCGAGGATACGGAGCCTGCATAGCCCTCATTTTCCCGGCAAAGAGCGCATTTCGGATAGCCGGATGCCTTTACGAGCTTTGCGGCGGCGATATCTTTTGGGTCCTTCTCCGGCTTGGAGAGATTTATAGTTATATCGATCTTGCCGTATTCAGAATCCGTGACCCATTTTACATCCTTTTTTATCCTGTATGTCCGGATATAGTCCGAGTCACAGGCAAGGCGGTAAAACCAGTCCGTTGCATTTTTGGGAGAGATGGAATACAGATCGCGGAATTTTGCCTGTATGTTAGAGGGCCTGTCTACAAAAATGCCCATAACGTCCGTATCGAAAAGATCGCGATATGTGACGGTGTTTTCCGGTATTATACCGTTTTCATACGCATAGTCGTCTATCTCACGGAGCAGCTCTTCCAGCTCCCTCGCAGGGGATGGGATCTCAGTTTCGGTATAATTGCCGAGACGGAGCATCTCAAGCAGACGATTCGTGCAGTATATCCGGTCCTCCTTTTCAATGAGTCCGCGCTCAAGCGCGTAATGTACAAGTTCTGTTACTGTTCGGAAAATTTCCATTTCTCTCCAGCTTTCCTGCCTGATCCCGCCGTATGTTCGCCGGTACTTACAGACGCAGGGATTTAATATGTATTGATGCTTATTTACAATATAATTATACAATTTTCCAAGGCGAAAGTCAATCAGACTCCGGAAAAATTCACCGTATTTTCAAATATATATCATTATTCTGTGCGTTGCCGGTCTTCCGCGCTCAAAATGCCTGAGGATATCATTTATTCGGCGGTTGATATTGTATTCGGCCCAGGTCAGCGGACCGTCAATATTGCAAGACCGCCTGCTAGTGCCCCGGCAGCCGCACCGGCGATCACGTCGCGCGGGAAATGGAGGCCGGACAGTATCCGGCATGCCGAATGTACAGCGCAGACCGGAAAGAGCAGGGCGGCAGAATACGGGCAGAAGCCCGCCGTCAAAGTCGCTATCAGGAATGCCGAAAATATATGCCGGCTCGGAAAAGAACGCCCGGGGCGTTTGCCGTAAAAGCTTTTGCCCAGGTCATAGAGATCGTATGGCCGCGGCGCATCTATAAGATAACGTATAAGACTGAATATAATGAACGAAGATCCGGATATCAGCGCGACTTTGACCGCTATTTGAAAATTTGTAAACAATAAATAACATAACAGCGTTATAAATGCCGCCGCGGATAGCAGCGTGGAGATCATATCGATGACCGCGACCGTGTGCCGGCATCGAGGTGAGGCGGCTATTTTTGCCGCAGCGCGTATCCATACGGCCCCGCTTTCAGCAGATGGCTTGTCCGGCTGTGAGTGATTTTCGTTTTCCATTTTTCCTCCGAGGCTGTCCGGCACATTTTCGCCGGGGATTTTTATTCCAATATATTTGTGGTTATCATATCGACTCCGTAGGAGACCAGCTTTTCCGCATCCGTTGGCGAATCGACGGTCCAGACATTCACGAGTATGCCGCTGTCGTGACATTTTTTTATTAGCTCCGGTGTCGCGGCACCGTGATATATATCTAGGTCATAACCGTTTTCCGATATAAGTGAAAATATTTTTTCATCCATACCTGATGTCAGGAACTGCACCGGCTGGACCTTATTTTTCAGGCGCACATATTCAAGGTCTTTTTCAAAAAAGGATATGAATATGGTCCTGTCTATATAGCCGAGATATCGTATTTCGTCAAATATTTCCGAGACCTGCTCCGCAGTAAAAGCGTCTTTTAATTCCAGCACGCATTCCTTGTCATATTTTTTTGCTATCTCTATATATTCGGCGAGCGTAGGTATCATGAGGTCGCCACGGCTCCTTTTTCCGTCCGTGTTTAAAAGGCGCAGGGAACGGAGCGTCTGAAACGAGGTGTTGCGCACGGTCAGACTGTCTCCTCCGGTCTCTTTGGTAGTATCGTTATGTATAAGTATATATTTCCCGTCTGAGCTCCGCCTGACGTCTGTTTCTATCCCGAAATAGGAGCGATTGCCTGCGGCGACAAACGCGCTCGCGGTGTTCTGCGCTTCCAGACCGCTGAGCCCGCGGTGGGCTATTACTTTTACGTTGCCCTTGACAAATTTGATCGTGTCCATTATTAAACCCTCCGTGAGATTGCGGCGGTACTACGCCGTCAGGAATATTATAGCATTTTTGTCACGCCGTATCAAGACGCGGCATTCTTTATTTTTATATTATGAATCGGCGCGGCATAAGTTAAAGGCTCCCGCACAAATCAAATGTGTGCGGGAGCCTTTGCGTGTATTTATTTTGAGATCATGCCACTGCTGTCAGAGCACTTGAGGGTATGGTCACGGAGAAGGATGTGTTTTCTCCGGAGCGTACCACATTGATCGTCACCACACTGCCGACTCTTGCGTTGAGCATTGCGTCGATGACGGTAAATACTCTCGTCGCCTCATATATCTTGCCGTCTATCTCTATAGACTTTATTATGTCGCCAGATTGGACTTTACCGTCAAAGAGCCCGCCTGATGTCACATTTTCGATCGCGACGGTCTCGCGTATCATGACTTTACCGGTCTCTGTGTCGTAAACGCAGGAGGAGGAGTCGGTAACAAGTGTGATGCCTATCAGGCATTTATACATGCTCCTGTTCGATGTGCCGTAGCAGTAATCGATTATCGACTGAGCAACTCCTATTGCTATATTCGACGGGATAGCGTAGCCCATATTATCGACGCTTGAGGATATTATCTTTGCATTCACTATCCCGATCAGATTTCCGTTTTTGTCATACAGTCCGCCCCCGCTGTTGCCCTCATTGACCGCGGCGTCGACCCGCATGACGCGCATCTGTCCTTTTTCTCCGGTGGAGAGCTCCATTTCTATATATTCGCTGTCTACGTTGATCGCTCCTACAGTCGCGGAGAGACCGAGCGCTTCCGGATTGCCTATGACTATTGCAGTCTGAAGTATCGATACTTCACTGGAATCCGCTATCGTTGCGGCGACGGCGCTGGAGCTACGCAGGACATCTGAATTGTTGACTCTCAGGACGGCAATGTCGTAGACAGAGGAGCCGCCGACGTATTCTGCGCTTATCGCGTACTCATTATATTCCATACCATAAAGGAATATTACGAGCTCTTCCGCTATCCCGTCTGAGGAGGTCGAATCGGCATTGTGCACTACATGGTAGTTAGTTATGATAAAAGCGTCCCCGCGGTCCTTGTCTAGCTGGTATATGACTCCGGCCCCTGCACCTGTTGCCTCGCTCGTCGTCTCATACGGTCTGCCGAAAATATCGGTACCGGTATGTGAGATAGTGAACTTACTGTATACGCTGACTGTGGACAGCAGAGCTTTTGCTGCTGCCGCTTCCTCCACGGTCTGGTCGGTATTTACAGTTATATTATAGTTGTCGCCTGACGTCACGTTATATTGATTAGAGGAATTGTCCGCCTTCAGGCTGGCGAGCCATTCTTCGAGCGTACCCTCGTAGCCGTTTTCGCACGCAAGCTCGTATGCGCTTTTTCCGTCGACTCCGGTAAATATTATGACTCCGCATATTATTACCAGAAGAGAGAGTATTATTATCGCCACTTTGTTTTTCATAAGGTCTCCTTTCGATTCGGACCTACGCCTGGCGGGTACAGGGCATCTGTTATGCATCTCAAAACATTATCAGAGTTAAATCTTAAGACGTTTTGCCGTATTTGCGGATATTATAACTTATTTTTGTTTCGTTTATATGAATTATTTTTAGACGGCTGAGAAATTTTAATACTATAAATAATTAATATTGCTCCTTATCCTTGCGGCCTAACGTGTGCCGAAAGCATTCCATAAGTATACGGGACAGTGCAGAGACCGGAGGCATTACCGCGCAAGAAACGGCAGCAGCAGTGACATTATCGGGAGAGTGAAAAGGCTGAACAGCGTTCCCAGCAGAACGCTGTTCGCCGCGCTTTTCTGTCCCTCTCCGAGGATCTCCGAAAAGTTCAGGACGATGCTCGCCACCGGGCAGGCGGTCATTATGTACAGCGACTGTGCAACATAGGTCTCAAACGGAAGAAACGATATAACGGCGAAGGCGACAAGCGGCATTATGAGCTGCTTTATGCCGATCGACAGATATACGAGCCAGTCTCCGAACAGCGCACGGAAATCTATCGTGGCAAGCCTCATACCTATTATCAGCATCGACAGGGGAGTAGACATCCGGGCGAGTATCATAACCATATTGTCAACGGTCGGGTAAAGCTCGACTCCCGTTACGAAAAACGGTATGGCTATTATGAGAGAGAACATCGCGGGATTTATGAAAATATTTTTGAGTTTTATGTATTTTGCATTATCGGTTATGACTGCAGATCCGACGGACCATCCTAATATGTTCATAATGACAGAATATACCGTAGTGAAAAGTATCGCTTCCGGGTTCTCGGGCAGCAGGGTCTCTATTATTGGAATACCGAAGAACGCACAGTTGGCGAACGCTGTCGACACCGTAGCTATTCTGTATCTCACATCCTCTTTTCCTTTTTTTCTGAATACCAAAAAAAATGATGTAAGCATTATGATCTGTACGGTGACGCAGGCGCCGGCGAACATAAGTATTTGTAAAAGCATCTGAGTGCTGTATTCCGCGGAACAAAATGTGTGTATGGCGAGAAAAGGCTGGCATACATACAGGAGGACCTTTGAAAATCCCGGTATGCACTCGGTCGAGATCATCCTGCGCCGTATAAGGATATATCCGGGCAGGGCGTATACGAGCATTGTAAGTACTGCTATGAATGTTGCGGTAAAGGCGGACATTTTCCTGGCTCCTTGCTGTTTTTATGCGTCTTGCTTTCTCTGGAAGTTTTATATTAAAGATATGCTACGAACTCGCTCTGCGCGGGCAGGAGCATCGGGTCTATTTTACTTAGATTTTCCGTATCGGCTGTCACATTGACAAGCTGTTCGGACACCGTTTTTTCTGTAAAATAATCTGCGGCGTCTTTATAGAAATCCTCAAAAAAGTATTCGTTATCGAGGTTTTTGTAGCCCTGTGCTGTGAGAGGGAGCTTGTACACTATATGCTTGCCGTATTTTCCGTCCTCGACACGCAGCTCACCCGGTTCCATTTCGAGCGCGGCTGTTACCGCGCCTTCCGATACCTCGGTGTAATATTGGTATGCAGCGGTATTGTAGATACTGAAATAATATTCTCCGGTCCCGCCGGACTCGTCGTATTCTTCTATGCAGTATCTTATATACTCCTCACTGACTGTGTCGTCATCGGCATGAGAGGCGATCTCCTCTACCAGCGCCTCCGCTTTGGCGACGTCCTCGTCTGTCATCGGGACCGTGACCGAATTGCCGTCCTCATCCGTGACCACCTTTGTGTCCGTTCTTATGAATACTATAAGCACACGGGCAAATTCCGCGTTGTAATACTCATCGCAGAGCTCGCTTAGGTAGTATAGCGAGCTTCCTTCATAGCCGTAAAGTACATTTTTGAGGTATCCGGATTTATACATCAGCACGGTCGCTTCCTGGAAGGCACGAAAGTCAAAACCGTATTTTTCAGTCATTTCGTTGAACGTGCTCTTGGATCCGTCGGCACGGTATTTAAGGATATCGTTGACCGCGTTTTCTATCTCCTGCTTGTCTACTGAGGATATCCCTCCAGAGTTTATATCATAGAGCTCTGCCGAGACAGCGATACGCTTTACGTAATCGTCTACTCCCTCCCTCAGTATCTCTCCGAATGTCTTTCCATCCTCTTCTTCGCATACCGAAGCCCAGAATTCCGGCGTGTCCACAGCTCCGTATTCCTGCTTGTTCTGAGAAATAAAGCGCATTTTATAGTAAGATGCGAGATAGCAGTAAACTTCAGTAGATATATCTGTTGAACCATAGCTGTACACGGTGTTTTTATTGCCTATTACCCCAAGGGAAAATAGCAGTGACAGCGTCCCCAGAATGATCGCCGCCGCGATCAGGACGGAGATGGACGCTATTTTTATCTTCTTACTTTTTTTCGGATCCATAGTTTTTTTCATCCTTTTCGATACCGGTTTTTTGCGCTTTTATAAAAGATTCCAGGATGTCGGCGGCGGCGCGCGCGGCATCCTCCTTGCTCTTCAGCTTGTATGTCACAGATGGGGGAGCAGATGCGGAAAAGCTGAGCCCTTTTCTTTCTGCAAAGATCTCGCTCCATGCCGGGAGATCGGATTTGTCTGCGGAGAAGCGCAGAGATCCGTTCCTCTCTGAGACAAGGGCTATGTGCGCGTCGGATGCCAGAGCTCTTGAAAGAGATATATAAAGCAGTCTTTCCGTCTCTTTCGGCGGCTGTCCGAATCTGTCACAGAACTCATCAAGGATATCCTCGAGATCCTCACGCGAGCGGATGAGCGATATTTTTTTGTACATTTCCATCCGTTTTGAATTGGAGGAAATATAAGTGGCAGGTATATTTGCATCGGCCGCGATGTCTATCTTCGCCTCAAATATATCTCTCTGCGGCTCGCCCTTTTCCTCGAGGACCGCTTCGTTCAGCAGACGCACATACATATCGTATCCGACGCTTTCTATGCAGCCGTGCTGTTCGGAGCCGAGAAGATTGCCCGCACCGCGTATCTCAAGATCTCGCAGGGCTATCTTGAATCCAGCGCCGAATTCAGCGTACTCGCGTATCGCCTCAAGCCGTTTTCTGGCGATCTCGCTCAGCATTTTCCCTCGCCGATAGGTAAAGTATGCGTATGCTTGCCTGCCGCTGCGTCCGACTCTTCCGCGCAACTGATGGAGCTGTGAAAGTCCCATGCGGTCCGCGTCCTCGATGATCAGCGTGTTTGCATTCGGAAGATCTATGCCCGTCTCTATTATAGTCGTGCATACGAGTATATCTATCTCGCCGGCGACCAGAGATTGCCATATATCCTCGAGCTCATCCTTTTCCATTTTTCCGTGAGCATATGCGACGCGCGCCTCCGGGAGGTCACGGTTGATCCTGCCGGCTATCAGGTCGATGTTTTCCGTTCGGTTGTAGAGATAGAGCACCTGTCCGCCCCGCGCCAACTCTTTTTTTATCGCTTCCATTATTATGATGTCGTCGTGCTCAAGAACATAGGTCTGCACCGGGTGTCTGTCGGTGGGCGCCTCATCCAAAACGGACATATCACGTATCCCGCTCATAGCCATATTGAGGGTCCTCGGTATAGGAGTCGCGGTCAGTGTCAATACGTCAACGTTTTTTGCAATGGTTTTCAGTTTTTCCTTCTGCGCGACACCGAACCGCTGTTCCTCGTCTACTATAAGAAGACCGAGGTCGTGGAACTCAACATTTTTTCCGAGCAGCTTATGTGTGCCTATCAGTATATCAGTTTCGCCGCGCTTGACTCTGCGGAGCACCGCCGCGGCCTCCTTCGGGGTGCACAGCCGGGAGAGCATATCGACCGATACCGGATATCCGTGCATGCGCGAAAGTGTTGTCTGATAATGTTGAAGGGCGAGTATCGTAGTCGGGACGAGTATCGCGGTCTGTTTCCCGGCGCATGCCGCTTTGAATGCGGCGCGGAGGGCGACCTCCGTCTTTCCGAAACCGACGTCCCCGCACAAAAGGCGGTCCATCGGGACCGGTCGCTCCATATCTGATTTTATTTCCTCGATCGCCTCAAGCTGCGTCTCGGTTTCTTCAAACTCAAATGATGCGGCAAAAGAATTTTCTATTTCGGAATCGGGAGGGAAGGCGTAACCCGCGCGCCTTTGCCGCTCGGCATAAAGCGCTATCAGGTCCTTGGCGAGATCTTTTGCCGCAGCCTTGGCTTTGCTCTTGGCCCTGTTCCAGTCGTTGCCTCCGAGCTTGGAGAGCTTTACCTCTCCGTCCTCGGAGCGTGCCCCTATATATTTGGCTATCATTTCAAGGCGGTCGGCAGGGAGAAACAGCTTGTCGGCTCCCCGGTAGGCTATTGTTATATAATCCCTGGTCACGCCGCCTGTCGTCAATGTCTGAAGGCCTTCGAACCGACCTATTCCGTAAGAGGAATGCACGACATAATCGCCGACGGAGAGATCAGCGTAAGAGAGTATCCTCTCGCCTGAGCCGTATTTTTTCAGGGTACGGCGCTGTTTTTTTCTTCGCATGAGGGCACGACCCTCATCTTTTCTCATGGACAGCAGAGCGACCTTCGGAGTTATGAGCTCGTACCCGGAAGGTATATCCAGCGGACTGACGTATACGGCTCCCTCGCTCATTGTTGCGCAGTCGAAATCTTCGGTTACCGGGATGGCTGTCACGCCGGAGTCCTCAAGGAAAGAGACGAGGCTCTGTACTCCCTGAGGTCCGTTGGCAGCTATCAGCGTGCGGTAAAGCCCTTTTTTGAATGCGGACAGGTCCTCTGTGAGCGCCTTGGGATTGTCTGCATAAGAAACAGTGCGCCTGCATCGGAAGCCGAACAGTCCCGACAGCCTCGATGAGCCTATCCCGCCTGAGAGTGAGTTCACATGGAGCGTCGGAGATATATCTGCCGTCTTGTCCCAGCGATCCTGCGGTGAGCAATATTCACCGATGCGGTAGGGACACAGAGCGTTCTTGGAGAGGTATTCGATCCTTTCGGACAGCGTTTTGATCGCCGCGTCATATGAGGCGCGGACATCCCCGGTATTTATAAAGAAAAGTACAGGTTTGCCGGCTTTGTAAATATAAGTTAACAAATCTGCGTATTCGGGATATACGGCTCCTATATATTTGTCTCTGTATTCAAGGGTAAGTCCGTTCTCTGCGGCGGTGAGCTCCCTGGCTAGCTCCTCTTTGGCCGTGTCTTTGGCTCTTTCGGAGAGGTATCTTATTTCAGCGGCGATGCGTTCGCGTTCCTTGTCCCCGCAGATGACTTCTACTGCCGGGATCAGACTCATACCGGGAGAGTTTTCGAAAACCCTTTGGCTTTCCGGATTGAAACTTCCCATTCTGTCTATCTCGTCTCCGAAAAATTCAACTCTGACGGGTGATGAGCCGCTTTCCGCCCAAATATCAAGTATTCCGCCTCGCCGCGCATATTGACCGGGCGCCTCTACGGTCTCTACTTTTGCAAAGCCGAGGCGATCCAGCTTTTCTCCAAGCTCCGACGTGTTGACCGTTCCGCCAGGTACAAGTGAAAATGACAGCGAGGAGAGCAGTTCAGGCGGGATAGTGCGCAAGCTTGCGGCGTATTGAGTGGTCACCACTGCATCTAATTTTCCCCCGAGTATCCCGGAAAGCACCGAAAGCCTCTCGCGTTCCGTGTCGTGAGAGGCTGCTATACCGTGAAATACTAATTCCCGTCCGGGATATACCGCGGCTTTTATACCTGCGGCGCGCATTTGCTCTGCGGTGTCTGCGGCGTCGCTCTCTCCTGAGACCAGTATGAGCGCCGGAGCGGAAGTGTATTTCTTTATTTCCTTGACTGTTTCACAGACGAGTGACAGAGCGGCAAACCCGGACAGACCGTTCACCGCGGCCGGCAGAGGTCTCTCTGCGCTGAACTGCTCCTCGAATGTTTCGAGCATCCGCCCGAATTCTCGGTCGAGGCGTATGATTGAGGTTAAATCTTTCATTTCAAACCTCGCATATTATGACAAACATTATTTACATTTAAAGGACCTGATCATCCGGAATATCGGCTCATCGCTTCGTCTGCGCGGCCGTCCGTCATCAGTGCGACGGCGGAGACTATCCTGTCAAATACCTCCGATAGGCTTTTGGCGTCTTGCTCCGGCAGTTTCCCGAGGACCCAGGATGCAAGATCGGTGTCCGGCGAGGGCTTTGCTCCGACTCCTATCTTTATCCGCGGAAACGCGTCTGAGCCGAGACTTTCGATTATGCTTTTGAGTCCGTTATGCCCGCCCGCGGAGCCTTTTTTCCTTATGCGCATATGCCCTGGGGCAAAGGAGATGTCGTCACACATAACAATTATATTTTCCGGCGGTATTTTATAAAAATTCGCCGCTTCCGCCACTGCGCGGCCGGACAAGTTCATATATGTCTGAGGCTTGAGCAGAAGGACGCCGTGTCCTGATATCTCAGCTCTGCCGACAAGCGCGGAAAAGCGCGATTCTTTGACGGACGCCCCCAGACGCTCTGCCAGAAAATCAAGCGCGCGGAAGCCTGCGTTGTGTCGTGTTCCCTCGTATTCACGCCCGGGATTTCCAAGTCCCGCCACTATAAATTCGGGTACAGGCGTAGGATCCGCCGGAGAAATTTTTTTGAAAAGATTCCAGATATCCATTTATATCGATCTAAACTGTGTGCAGTCGGTGAGGATAGGTCGTTATATACGCCCTGCGCAGTGTTAGGTCTCCTCCTTTTTGTCGCGGACAAGTATCAGTTCTTTTGCATACGGGAGTTTTTCTATCTCATCGCAAAGTGTGTGCCATTCGGCAAGCTTGTGATTTCTGCGTGCATAGTATATGTTGATGAGAACCTCGTAATTCAGGCTAACTGTCCTCATCTGATTGAAGCTTGACGGGAGGAGCTGTATCATATTGTGCCAGTGGGAGCGATCCTTGCTTTCATTGAACATGACGCGCTCGCTTTCGAGATATTCTATAACGCAGTCGAGCACTTCGAGCGCATCTGGGGTAAGCCGATCGTGAGAGAAGTCCTCTCTCGAAAACGGTTTTGCCTGTATTTTATGCATGGTAGAGCAGGAGTTGGCTACCGTACCAACTTTGTAGGTGTCAAATTCCTTCCACCAATAGAGCGGGGCGGTGATATCCATGGAGACAAACACCATCCTCAGAAATTTACGGTGGTCGCTCCCTGCAACGGCAAGTCTTTTTGCCAGAGCGAGATCGTTTTCCCCCAGGATAAATTTGCCGTTTTCCCAGCGGCTGTCAGATCTGTCCCAGCTGTTCATCGGATTTCTCGCGCCTCTTATAGCATTGTCGAAATTCATTACGGAAATGTTTTCTATTTTTATCATTGCGGTCTCCTTTTGGGAAAGTGAATGTTTTATCCGTTAGTTTGCGTGCCGTATGTCTCGCACTGCGCGGCGAGCAAGCCATGGAGGATCGGATACCGTATGCTGGTTATGCGCCACACGGGTATATACATCTATCTTATTCATTATACTACTGTAAGGCGGAGATGTCAAGCTATCGGGGCAGAGCAGGAGTGTTTCAGACAATATATTTTTATATTCATCAAGGCTGATTTATCCCATCCGTAAATCCATGCTTTGGGGATCGGGATATCAAAAAATATAGTCGGCAAAAGTAAAATTAAAAAAATTGAAAAAAGTTATTGACAACAAAAAAAAACTTTGTTATAATATAGTCCGTCACACATGGAAGCTTAGCTCAGTTGGGAGAGCATCTGCCCTACAAGCAGAGGGTCATAGGTTCGAGCCCTATAGCTTCCACCATCGGCGCATAGCGCCGCAAGCAATGGCCTGGTAGCTCAGTTGGTTAGAGCGCTAGCCTGTCACGCTAGAGGTCGTGGGTTCGAGCCCCATCCGGGTCGCCATTGCTTAATTTGCCTCTGTAGCTCAGTTGGTAGAGCAGAGGACTGAAAATCCTCGTGTCGTTGGTTCGATTCCGACCGGAGGCACCAGCGACATTATGTCGCTAGATGCGGATTTAGCTCATTTGGTAGAGCGCGACCTTGCCAAGGTCGAGGTGGCGGGTTCGAGCCCCGTAATCCGCTCCAATATGGCACGTCTGAAATATCGGGCGTGTTTTTTTATCTCCGGGTACTGAGCAGTGTCGGCTTTTCACTCGCCCGAATATAATAGAAACAGCAGGCTGTATTCGGAACAGCATTCAGAGACGCGTCTGTCGCCGCATTCAATTCCGGATTTATTATGCCGCTGCTTTATGCCGCGATGCACATGTGAAATAAGCCTGAAAGTTGCTATTGACAAAACGATAGGCGTTTGCTATAATATTACAGCGGAAAAAAACTCCGTACATTTCGGCGCCATAGCCAAGAGGTAAGGCACGGGTCTGCAAAACCCCCATCCTCGGTCCGATTCCGAGTGGCGCCTCCAAAAATTAAAGCGACCTTTCGAGGTCGCTTTAATTTTTATCCAATCCGAAGGATTGGCATGTAATCACGCCCTTTGGGCGTGTATGTAATCTGCGCCCCGCGCAGTATGGCATCACGCGTTAGCGTGCATTCCCCCGGAATCCTTCGGCTTGATAACATACATCCCTTCGGGATGATTCCATACAGCCCTGACGGGCTGAGGACATACCGCCTACGGCGGATTTCATACACGGCTACGCCGTGATTTGGATGCGAAAGGAGAACGACATGGCAAAAAATCTCTTACTTGAATATTCCGAAGAGCTTGCCACAAAATGCGAACTGCTTTGCAAATCTATCAGCGGTAATTCCAACACGGTTTTTCAGCTTCGTAAATCCTCGTCGAGTGTGTTTGCCAACATTACCGAGGCTCAATATCCTCAAAGCCTTGCCGATATGCTCTCTAAATTCAAGATTGCAAGAAAAGAGTGTGCAGAAACGGAAAGCTGGCTCAAATTGCTCTTTAACACAAAGGTGGTTGACGAAGCGACCTTCAAAACATATCGTAACCTCTGTGGCAGAATACAGCGAATGCTCACCTTGTCGTGTATTACGATTGAAAAGAAAATTGATAACAAATAATTTTCAAATAGCCGTTTTTCTCACTTTTTTGAAATTCGAATTTATTGGCAAATAAAAAGATGCCAATCGGCATTTTCGGGCAAGGGAGCAGAAGTGAACCTTTACTCGGCACTTTTTCGAAAAAATTTAGACAAATAATAAAAAGCACTTTACAATTACCCTATGTAACAATGTAAAATGATAGCGATGGAGGTGATAATTGTGAAAATAAAAGCAGTATGTGAGTTGACAGGGCTTACCGCCCGTACAGTTCGGGTATATATCGACGAACAACTGATCGCGCCGGAGTTTACAGAGAATTATTTAGGACGCCGATCTTTTGAGTTCTCTCAAAGTGATATTGCCGCCCTTCAAAACATCGCTACTCTTCGAAAATACGGTTTTTCCATTGACGAAATACGTAATATATTATTGGATTCACAAACAAGCATCGCTATAATAGAAAATGTCAAGCAAAGAACAAAAATCCAAGCAGACGAATATCACGGACGATTAAAAGCACTTTCTCGTGTGGAAAGCTTAAAGGCTTATTCTGTTGAAGAACTTTCGGAGATTTTGTTGCAAGGCGAAGCAGAAATTCAATTTCCTGTAGAGTTGCCCAAACTCAACGTCAAAAGAATCATAAAAAGTGCCGTGATTTTTATCGTTGTATGGTTGCCATTCGTTTTAGTTATTGGGGGCATTATCAATGATGTAACCACGTATGCCTATCCCAAAATCAACATAGCTAATGTCATTTTAACACTTTTGACGTTAATACCGTCCATTTCCATTCTCGTTATTACAAAACTCAAACCCAACATAAAAAGGACCGTCAAACGGATCATTCTGTGCCTGTGTGTCGTTGCTATACCTTTTAGCTTTATTATGCCGTATGGAATTGTTACATGTTCGGAAACGACCGACTTTCGTTATTACAGAGATTTTGATCCCGATTGCCTTGCCACCAGAAATAAGGTTTTCAATGAGGTTTTCCCCACGTGGCCGCATTATTTTGAAAATGTAAAAAATGAAGACGGTGAATGGGAAACTGTTTATTTGGATGCAAAGTATTATTATCGATTCTTCTACGGCATGGATTATACGTATGACATCTATGCCGAGTGGCCATTAGAGGCTGACAAGCTTGGTGAGGAAGTACAGCACGTAAAGGGAGTATTTGAAAAAGCGATCGCGGACAAAACTTATGGCTACAAATTTGTTGAAATTGAAAAAGGTGAATATACTTGTTTGATTTTGTACAGCGGATCTGAGCCCTTCCAAAAAGTAACGAATAATTATCAATATCTTATTTTTGCCTATAGCGAAACAGCAAACGTAGTTCGCTATATTTATTGTGACAGCCTTGAAAACGGAGTCGATCAGCCGTACTATTTGCAGCTTGATTGGTAGGCATTCTTTTTGTCAACACGTCTCAAACAAAAGAGCACTGCGAGAGCAGTGCTCTTTTGTTTGGAAATGAAGCGCACCTGCGGTGCATGAAAAATGAAGCAGCCTTCGGCTATGAAGCGTTGCTTCGCAACATGAAGAATAAAAATGTGCGCTTCGCTTCATGGCGTGGGTGCGCCGCTTCACAGAAGCCGTAAGGCTTCTGCTTCATATCGACGAAGGCGATGCTTCATTGAAAAAACAATGGTTTTATGTTATACTAAACCCAGAAAGGCGGAGATATGGAAAAATGTTTTCCGTATTTTAGCACCGGAAGGCTTTTTTTATAAGGGAGATACAGTATGTATAAAATTTCCATTCCTATTATGAATCGCATTGTAAAGCGAAGCGATCGGGACAGACTGGTTAGCGAAATAAAAAGATTTAACGCCGAGCGGATTTTCCTTGCATTGGACACCTACGAGCTTGATGCGAATAAGCGTGCTTCGGTTCTGAACGAGCTTGCGGAAAACTGTCGCTTTTTCCAAAATTATGGATTTGAGGTAGGAGCTTGGATCTGGACGTTTTGGGTCAACAATAATACTCGATTCAGAAATATGCGCTCCATAAACGGCACCGAAATAAAAAAATTCATGTGTCCAACCGACGAAGAATTTGTATGCTTTGCCGCCGATTACATAAGTGACATCGCAAAATGCGGTGTATCCCTGCTCCAATTTGACGACGATTTCAGATATGGGTATCACGCAGAATCTCCTGCATGCCTTTGCGACAGGCATATCGAGATCATCAACGAGATGACCGGTGAGAATTTGACACGAGAAGAGCTTCAAGCGCATATAACGTCGGGCAAAAAGAACAAATTCCGCGATGCCTATCTCAAAGCAAACGGCGATGCTTTCAGGAATTTTGCGATTCGGATCAGAGCAGCCGTCGACGAGGTAGACCCTACGATAAGGATCGGCACATGTGCCTGTATGACATCTTGGGATATAGATGGCACAGATGCTTATGAGCTTGCGAGACTTCTGGCCGGAAACACAAGACCTTTTGTACGCTTGATTGGAGCACCTTATTGGGCAGTTAAGGAAAGCTGGGGCAACACTTTGCAAGACGTTGTTGAGCTTGAAAGGATGGAAAGCTCCTGGACTCGGCAGGGGGATATCGAGATCATGGCGGAGGGGGATACCTATCCGAGACCTCGAATCAACTGTCCCGCAAGTTATTTAGAGGGGTTTGATACGGCGATAAGAGCTGCGGGGTGCACGGATGGTATTCTGAAATACGGGATTGATTATACATCAAATGCGGATTATGAAACCGGTTACGCCCTTTTCCATGAGCGAAATGCTTCACTGTATAAGGATATTGACAGAGTATTCGGTGACAAAAAGAACTGTGGTGTGCGTGTATACGAATCCATGAAAAAGGTTGCGGATATAGAAGTGCCTACCAAGGTAAATGAGAGTGTTGATATACAGTCGCTCTTATTTTCCAAGGCATCCAGATGCTTGGTGTCTAACAGCATTCCCACGGTCTATGAGGGGAGGGGCGTTTGCGGAATTGTTTTCGATGAAAATGCGAGAAATCTTCCGATCACCGCCTTGGAAAACGGATTAATATTGGACATTTCCGCAGCAGAAATTCTGTCTGATAGGGGAATCGATGTCGGCCTTGAAAAAATAAATGGACCGCTAAGCGACACATCCGGCTCGATCGTTGCCGGAATGGAGGAGCGTTTTTTGCATAATGGCAATTATATTTCGATCATCGGCGCATCCTCTTACGATATTACCATAAGGGAAGGCGCTGAGGTGTTGAGTGATATCCGGATCCATGGCGGAAGGATTCCTCTTTCATATCGATATGAAAACGCAGACGGCAACCGCTTTTTGGTGTTAAACGTAAATTCGCGCACCGATAGCTCGTCTATGCTCAAGCACTATGAGAGAGGACGTCAGATCGCGGACAGCATCGAATGGTTGTCGGGCAATAAGCTCCCTGCATATGTATACGGACACCCCTCTCTATATATGCAGTGTAAGCAGTATGAGGGTTCTATGGCGGTAGGTCTTTGGAATTTCTTTGCGGATACTGCTATTGATCCCGTGATAGAGCTCGGGGCGGAATATAGCGATATCAAATTCATAAACAGCGGCGGAAGATTGGAAAAAGATAAAGTATATTTGAGCGATATTAATCCGTTTGCGTTTTCCGGATTTGAGGTCTTCAAGTAATATTGGATTAAAAAAGCAACCCGAGGTGTGGCATCTTTTTTGTCAACACGCGCCAATTTGATCACCACCGAATTCCCCGCCTTTTACGGCTTTTGGGAGTATCGGTGGTGTTTTTTTGTTGAATAAGACTGCTTTTGCTTGACGCGCGGAGGATCCATATATAGGTTTATCATTCGGACGTTGATCGGCTTGCAGATATTTTTCCCGCAATGGATCGGATATACGGTTCATTGCGGTTTTTGTTTTTTTATCATTTATGACAGTTGTTCGCCGTAGGGTGATCCAGCGCCATTATATAATTTAATACGCATAAACAATACAAAATACACGGTTTACATAAAAGGCGCGGAAATTTTATAAAAATATTGTAAATTCAAGCGCGTTATGATATAATCGAATTGTCACACAAACTTAATTATCGGCGCGGGTGCTTCTTGATGAGGAGGCGCTTATTTTTACCTTTGCTTAAATTTTGACGTTTATTTAGGTAAAAATGCAAGCTTCACTAATTTAAGCATAGGTTCATACATATGCCGATTAGTTTGTGTGACAACAACCGAAGTTTGCGTTTTTCGGTGTGCATGACTTCGGTCGTGTACACCTTTTTGTGTTTTATGAGCTTGAAAAGCAGGGGCGGGCAGAAAAAAACTCAAGTCATAGAGACAATAAAAAACCCGCAGGATTAAAACCTACGGGCGGCTCACATTTATAAAGCCTTATCACAGGCGGGCATGTGCGAACAGCTCATGCAGCGTTACTCCGAGAGCACGTGAGAGTTCGAAAAGCATATCCATGGAGAGTCCGGTATTGGCGTTCTCTATGCGGCTTATGGTTTCATAGTTTACGTCCATTTTGTCGGCAAGTTGCTGTTGAGTGAGCCCTCTTGCCTTTCTGAAATATGAAACCGAAAGTCCGAAATCACGGTACTCTACATAAAAATTGTCGTTCAAAAAAATCACCTCGAAACAAAGATAGGAAGACATATGGTTTGAAACTGTAAGTCCGCATAATATTATCTCCCGAAAATATAACCTCTAAACAATTATATATGATGTGCTATGTATTTAACAGGGGCTGATATGTGCAAAAATACACTCGTCATGCTTAATATTTCCATATGCTCGCATTATAGACGTGAAGTAAAGCTGAATCAAAAACAACAGCGGCGCAATGCGCCGCTGTTGTTTTGTATTGTCGATCCCAATCGCGCACCGGTAAGCGCCGGCTTTGCTCATGATTTTTTTCTTTTGGCAAACATGGTCATGATCAAATAAACGGAAAAAGCCGCCAAAGCTGTGACTGCAACTATGATATACATTTTCCATACTTCGACTCTGTGATCGAAAAAGTAAATGTTTACGTCGACGGCGTCATGTATCGCGCTGATGAGCTCGCCGGGGACTATCCCGGACAGTTCATCAGTTACCGGTCGTACATAATTGTTTCTGAGTAAAACCGTGCCATATGAGCTTGGCAGGAAGGTGAGTGTATCTTTTATGATTTTTGAAAACTGAGACATCGGCATATAAGCGCCGCATATAAAGCCGTACAGTGCGCTGACAAGCGCTGTGACTGCGCTTATCCCACCGGTCGTCTTTATATTGAATTCAAATGCCGCGGCCAGCGTTGAGCCGAACGTGACCATAAGCAGGACGTTCAGCAGTATCACGAACGTCTCTCCTGCGGTGTAATACCATCCCTGCGTCGCTATGTAGATAAATCCTATAAGCATAGTTGAAAGGCATATGATCAGCGTAGTGAAGAGATTTGCCAAAAAATAGCTCGCATATATTATCTCGCTGCGCACCGGCGATACTGACAGGTCGGTTATAGCTCCGCTGATTTTGTCGTTCGCGGCTATCAGATTAGAGCAAAACGACACGGTGACGCATGTGACGGACAATATTGAACTCATCATCCAGCCTGCGGTAAATGCGTCGGCTATGTTTTCGTCAAGCTTGATCGACGGAGGGATCATTTGCAGAAATGTGTCCCGGTATATGTTTTTCAGAAAAGTCGAAAAGAGCACAAGAAGCAAAAGCGGGGTTATCAGTGAGGTAAAAAATGTGATTTTATCCTTGAAATACAGGCGGATGTTTCTGCCTGTCAAGTATTTGAGCGATACGGCGCCGTTCATTTTGCAAAATCCTCCGATCCCGAAAGCTTTTTTCCGGTAGCGTTGAGAAACACGTCATCCATGTTGCCTTTAACTACCTCAAAGTCAGTGAAAAGATCCGGCATTTTCAATATCAGCTCTTTTGCGGCTTCTGTGTCCCGGACGGGTATTGACAGATAGCCGTTTTCCTGCTTGAATTCCAGCCCGGCAGAGGATACACGTCCCGCGTCTGCTCCGTAGAGCTTTATGAGATCATGGGCATACTTCTCTTTAAGATCGTGCGGCGTACCCTCTGCGGCTATCTTTCCGGAATCAATGATGACTATAAAATCCGATTCCGCCGCCTCTTCCATATAGTGAGTCGTGAGGAAAACGGTAAGCCCGTGAGTCTTTCTGAGCACCTTTATGGCGTCCCATACCATTATGCGCGATTGCGGATCCAACCCGGTCGTCGGCTCGTCCAGTATCAATATCTTAGGGTCGTGTATCAGCGCCCTTGCGATATCGATCCGCCGTTTTTGTCCGCCGGACAGCTTTCCGAACGGGCGGTGCAGCAGATCTTTTATGTTGAAGAGCGCGTCGAGCTCTTCTATCCTGTTTCGGAACGACTGCCCGGTTATACCGTAGAGCGAGGCTCTCGTCTTGAGATTGTCGTTGACAGAAAGCGGGAGATCAAGCCTCGAGGTCTGAAATACCGCTCCTATCGCTGATTTTATCTCATCTGTGCCGTCGTCCGGATCCTTGCCGCAGATAAGCACTTCGCCGGAATCCTTTCTCAAAAGACCGCATATTACCGATATAGTCGTGCTTTTACCGGCTCCGTTCAGACCGAGAAAGGAAAAAAGTTCACCTTCTTTTACGCGGAAGGATATTCCGTCAACGGCATGGATGTCTCCGAAGTACTTTCGGAGGTCTTTTATTTCTATTATATTTGCCATTTGCCCCTCATCGTATGCTTGAATGTCTATAATTATTTACATAAAATACGCCTTTGCACAAACATGCCGTGCAGATAGCAGGAGTGTTTAAAGAGGGAGAGTCCTGCGTGTTATATGTATCAGGTTCCCCTCTATATCGTAGAAGAGCGCCAGTTTAACGTTTTCGTTATATACCTCGTAGTTCGCCCATTCTACGCCCAGATCGGTGAGCCTTTGTTTCTCGTATTCAAAGTCCTCTACATCTATCGCGATATGCCGTAGCCCTTTGACGTGGTTGTGATGCTTCTCCAGATCGTCCTCTTTCAGTTTGTATATCTCTATTTTAAATCCGTTCTGCGCTTCAATAAATGTGGAGCCGTCCTCGAGAACGCGTATCGTTTTAAAGCCAAACACTTTGTTATACCAATCGCACAGCTTGTCTACGTCTCTTGCGACAAGTCCGATATGTTCTATTCCCAGTATCATATCACAAATATCTCCGCGCCTGTATTTTTTTGAGGCGGCCATCGCTCAAGATACGCGGATCCTTTCAGCGTAATTTATTATAGCATAATGCGCTTGATTATTCAATAGCGTTCTTGCTGTACGTTAAAACGAGTGATCGACGGAGCAAAAAATGTCGTATCCTATTGATTATTTTATCGTATAATGATATAATTATTTTTAATAAGCATAGATACCCAGGCCGACGACGGAACTCTGTTCCGCTACGGGAGGCGTAGGCAAAAGTGTAAAAATCGAAAGTGAGGATCGTATATGGCCATTATTATTCCGGAAGTTTCGCATACTTTTAGCGAGTATCTTCTCATTCCAGGTTATACAGATGAGAACTGCATACCCGCTAACGTGACTCTTAAAACTCCTCTTGTGAAGTATAAGAAGGGCAAGGAGGAATGCCCGCTGTCGCTGAATATACCGCTTGTCAGCGCGATCATGCAGTCCGTTTCGGACGATAAGATGGCCATTGCGCTGGCAAAGGAGGGCGGTATATCTTTCATCTACGGCTCACAGTCCATAGAGGATGAGGCGGCAATGATAGCCAGAGTAAAGAATTACAAAGCCGGCTTTGTAGTCAGCGATTCCAACGTTCGTCCTGACGATACCCTGGCAGACGTTCTCGACCTGGTGGAGAGATACGGACATTCGACAGTCGCGGTCACCGACGACGGTACCTCGAACGGAAAACTCCTCGGCATAGTTACCGGCAGAGATTACCGCGTCAGCAGGATGAGCACTGATCTTAAGGTGGAGACATTCATGACTCCGCTTTCAAAACTCGTTACAGCCCCCAAGGGCACGACCCTAAAGGAAGCAAACGATATAATATGGGACAATAAACTGAATTCTCTGCCTATTGTCGATAACGACGGACGCCTGATGTATTTCGTGTTCCGCAAGGACTACTCTCAGCATAAGGAGAACCCGCTTGAGCTCCTTGACGCAAACAAGAGCTATATCGTCGGCGCCGGTATAAATACCCTCGACTATGAGAAACGCGTGCCGGCTCTTGTTGAGGCGGGCGCTGACGTGCTCTGCATAGATTCTTCCGAGGGGTATACGATATGGCAGAAGAAGACGCTCGACTTCATCCGCGGAAAATACGGAGATAAGGTAAAAGTAGGAGCCGGCAATGTGGTAGACCGCGACGGCTTCCTTTTCCTCGCCGAGGCGGGAGCGGATTTTGTAAAGATAGGTATCGGCGGCGGATCGATCTGCATAACCCGGGAGCAGAAGGGTATCGGACGCGGACAGGCCAGCGCGGTGATCGAGATCGCCGCGGCCCGCGATGAGTATTTTAAGAAAACTGGAGTTTATATTCCGATCTGTTCTGACGGCGGTATCGTGCATGATTATCATATGACTCTGGCTCTTGCAATGGGGGCTGATTTTATGATGCTCGGAAGGTATTTTGCCCGCTTTGACGAGAGCCCGACAAGTAAGCTCATGATAAACGGGACCTATGTCAAGGAGTACTGGGGCGAGGGCTCAAACAGAGCAAGGAACTGGCAGAGATACGATCTCGGCGGAAAGGCCAAGCTTTCTTTCGAAGAGGGTGTAGACTCATACGTAACTTATGCGGGAAGTCTGCACGATAACGTCGCAAAATCGCTTTACAAGGTCAAGTCCACTATGTGCAACTGCGGGGTTACAAATATACCCGATCTCCAGAAGAAGGCTAAAATAACGCTGGTGTCCTCAACCAGTATAATCGAGGGCGGATACCATGACGTAATGCTCAGGGATACTGCCAACCGCAACAGGTGATAGGATATAGAGCTGAAATTTACTTATACGGGGGTTGCTTGTTATGATGACGGACATTGAGATAGCCCAGGCCGCGAAAATTCTGCCGATAGAAAAGGTCGCGGAGCGTGTCGGGATAACGGAGGAACATCTTGAGAGATACGGAAAATACAAGGCTAAAATAGATCTGTCTCTGCTGAAAGACCCGGATCATTCCGCGGACGGGAAGCTGATATTGGTCACGGCTATATCTCCGACCCCGGCAGGAGAGGGAAAGACGACAACTACCATCGGACTTGCCGATGCCCTCTCTCGCCTCGGCAAAAAGGTGTGCGTCGCACTCAGGGAGCCGTCTCTCGGACCTGTGTTCGGTATAAAGGGCGGAGCGGCCGGAGGCGGATATGCTCAGGTGGTGCCAATGGAGGATATAAACCTTCATTTCACCGGTGATTTTCATGCGATAGGCGCTGCGAACAATCTGCTTGCCGCAATGCTTGACAACCACATCCAGCAGGGCAACGCCCTCGGAATAGCTCCCAGGCGCATAACCTGGAAGAGATGCGTCGATATGAACGATCGTCAGTTGAGATTCATTGTGGACGGGCTCGGCGGCAGAGTGAACGGCACGCCCAGGGAAGACGGATTCGATATAACGGTCGCCTCCGAAGTAATGGCGGTGCTGTGTCTCTCCTCCTCGATCGCAGATCTGAAGCGCCGTCTCTCCGATATAATAGTTGCGTATACATATGATGAAAAGCCGGTCACCGCAGGGGATCTGCATGCCGCCGGTGCAATGGCGGCTCTTTTGAAGGACGCTATAAAACCGAACCTTGTACAGACTCTCGAAGGCACCCCCGCGTTTGTTCACGGCGGACCTTTTGCAAATATCGCGCACGGGTGCAACTCGGTAATAGCTACACGGATGGCCATGAAGACTGCGGATTATGCGGTCACTGAGGCGGGATTCGGCGCAGATCTCGGCGCTGAAAAATTTTTGGATATAAAATGCCGCGCGGCAGGGATAGTTCCGTCGGCAGTCGTGATAGTAGCAACCATACGGGCGCTGAAAATGCACGGCGGGGTCTCAAAGGCAGAACTGTCCGTCGAGAACGTGGACGCTCTTAAGCGCGGTATGCCGAATCTTCTCCGCCATGTTTCTAACATAAAAGACGTATATGGCTTGCCGGCTGTCGTTGCGGTAAACAGGTTCCCGACCGACACGGACGCGGAGATAAACGAGCTGATATCCGAATGTGCAGCTTTTGGCGTCGAGGCGGTGCTCTCTGATGTATGGGCAAAGGGAGGAGCAGGCGGAGAGGATCTCGCTTCTGCTGTTCTTCAGCTTTGCTCTTCCGATGCCTCGGATTTCAGATATGCATACGAATCTTCCGCGTCGCTCATGGATAAGATAACCGCAGTTGCGGAGAAGATATATCGCGCGGACGGCGTAGATTTTGAACCTAAGGCGAAAAAACAGCTCAAACGTTTTGAGGAGCTCGGTTTCGGCTCTCTCCCGGTATGTATGGCAAAGACTCAGTACAGTTTTTCTGACGATCCGTCTCTCCTCGGTGCCCCTGAGCATTTCAGGATAACCGTAAGGGACGTAAAGGTCAGCGCCGGGGCGGGATTTGTCGTAGCATTGACCGGTGATATAATGACGATGCCGGGGCTTCCGCGCGTTCCCGCGGCTGAGAAGATAGACGTCGATGACAACGGCGTTATAACGGGGCTTTTTTGACTGCTGTATACCGGAATATTCCGGATTCGGGCAGGGCGGAAAGCCCCGCCTTTTTACTAATCTGTTATAGAAGGAAAACATATAACAAAAGGAAGACAAAAGTACAAAATAGAAAAAATAAAAAATAAAGGCAAATACGGGCGATATTTTGCACAAAAACCGTAGCATTTGATTGTTGAATACGTCAAAAATGTTTTTTGAGGGGTGAAAAACATTGACATTAAAAAAGTTGTATGCTATTATTATGGCGGTGAGATGAGAAATAGGGCGTATTATATTTGGCGCTTTAGTTTCTGCGTTGTTTGATCCGTTCCGGGCTTTACCGGTATATATAACAGCGCCGGTTTCCATCGCGCTGAACCGTGAGCTGCCGACGGTATCGGCAGCATTATTACCTATTTGGAAAAGGAGACTCGTATGAATAAGAAACTGTTAAGTTTGTTTCTTGCTGTCGTCATGGTTCTCTCGACCCTCTTTGTCCTTGCGTCCTGCGGAGACAAGGAGTGCAAGGAACATGTCGATGCAAATAGCGACGGAAAGTGTGATAACTGCGGCGCCGATATGCCTAACAACGAGGGCGGCGGAAACGAAGGCGGAGGCGGCAGCGGCGGCGGTGACGGCGGCGGTGATATAGTCCGCAACTGGTGGGAGGATGTAGACT